>JAISLG010000037.1 GCA_031260615.1 Oscillospiraceae bacterium
TGTATTGTATACCTCGTCCCATATTTTCGCGAGGTGGTTTTGGGTAATAAACTCGTAAGCGGCGTTGTCGCAGTACAGCGCGATACGCCCATTTTTCTGCCGCCATTTAAGCGCGGATATTACTGCCGTGTATAAGTCCTCCGCGTTCATCGCAAACGGATTATCGGTCATTGCACGATGCGGCGCGGAGGATATTGTATGGAACGCGGTCATATTAAATGTATCCCATACCCGTTCTTATTAAGGGGGAAGAGTTCCAAAAATTGCGCGTATGATATACGCAACTTAGCATCTCCGACGGATATTTCATATTTTGGTATATTGTGTTCACAGTCGTCGCAGTTATTTTTGTCAGCAAGGCACACATTGCAAAGCCCGTCCGAATTGTTCGAGCCGCTTGTAAAAGAACTGCGGCGGCTTCCGAAACTGCCGTTAAAACTGCCGTTAAAACCGCCGCCGAAACTGCCTTGATAACTATTTCGGCGAGAAGTGAAACCTTCCGCCGACGTTTTTTCATTCATACATCTTCAAAAACTTACGGGTGCGGACACGCATTATGGCGTATCTAACGGTTGTGTATATTTCATATCGGGTCTAAATTCGAGGGATTGCGCGGCGGTATTCGCGCGGATAGTGCGTTCCGCGATTTGTAGCAGTCGCGAACGGACATTAAGCGCGGGGGTTTCGAGAACCAAGTCGAGCAACCAATCGAGTACAATATCGGCTTGCGCGTCCGAAATAGCGAGTCCTCGCGCGAGTATGTCGGGGATACCCACCACGAGCATTTGTCGGTTATAGCATTCACCCGACCGCATAATGTCGTCTGTTTCGTCGAGTATCCGCTTGTAAACATTGTATGCGGTTTCATCGCCTTTTGCCTTTTCCTCGGCGCAACAATACCGAGCGCGAAGCCGCAACTCGTCGGCGGAATATTTCTTAAACAGGCGTTTGACATTAGCGCGGAAGTCGGATTTTTTAATACTCTTTGACGGCACGCGGAGATTTGCAAACAATTCTCGGCAACCGTTTTGGGTGATAAGTTCGTACATTTCTTCAAGCGAGTACCGCGCGTATAACTTCTCCGCTCCGAACCGCCGCATTATCCGAGCCGCGTATATTTTAGCCCGTTCCTCCGCGCCGAAGTAAGATATTTCTTCGGGGTGTCCGCCGCAAATCGCGAACGTATCGGGGTATCCTAATTTGCTGAAAAAGAGAGCAAGCCGCAATATTTTATCGGGGGCGGCGGCGGAGAGTGCGGCGGCGGTATGGGTTGTCAAATCCTCCGCGTAAACGCCGTCACGCGTTTGGAACTCGGTAATAGCCTCAAATTCGGGGATAACGGCGGCAATTACGTTACGGCATTCCGACACAACGGCGGCGGCTTTGCGCCCCGTGATAATATCGGTGATTGCCTCCCACACGACCTGTTTTTCGGGAACAGTAAGCCCGACATTTACCTTATCGGTTAGTAATTGCAGATAGCCGAACACGGCTTTACCTGTTGCCTCGGATATTTTGAATCCACCCTTTGCGGCGTATCTGAGTGACGAAAGTATTGCGAGGGGATTACGTTCAAAGGCGTGGTCTGGTATTTTTTCGGCGATACGCTGTTTATCGTCTAATCCAAACCCGTCCTCACCGATAGCGCATACTTCAACCCACGGTTCAAAAACATTATCGAGGTCATCAGGGTCGGGGGCGTAGTCGGGTGGCGGTACATTATGAATACAGAGTCCGCCGTGATACGGGTCTTTGAATCCTTTATCGGGGTTATACGCGATTGCTTGGAACGTAAATTCACGCCGCGCGAGTTCATCGCGCAAAGCATCGGAATATACGGCGTGTCCGTCCTTATCGAATCCTTTACGATACGGGGACACGGTAACGACCGCGCCTTTCACGCGCACGGTAATTTCACCGCGTTTTTTGTCGCAACTATCAGAATAAAAGCGCGGACTGTTATCGTCAAATATAGCGAGCAACCGATTGTAATCGGCGTTCGCAACAATGTCATATTCTTGCGGCGTTTCACCTCTCAGCAAACTGAAAACGCACGTCCCGACAGCATACGCGTGATAGGAATGCGTTTCAATTTTCGCTATTAAATCAGCGATAGGTTTGGGTAATTTTATTCCTGCCATAAGTGAGTTAAAGTGGTTAGTCTATTTTGACTTCCACACCGCCTTTGGGTTTGTTTTTTACATTTACATCAACGCCGCCATTGTCGTTATTTGCGGCGGTTACGGGTTTAGTTTTCGGCTCGGGGTTTGATTTGGGTGTCGGTTTTGGCTGCGCGGCTGACGCGGTTGATTTTGGTGCAGTGGGTTTTGTTTCCGCTTTCGGCGCAGTCGATGCAACAGGTTCAATTGGCTCTGCTTCCACGGGTTCGGTATGCGCTTTGGGCGCGGTAATGGTTCGCGTTTCGCCGCCAGAAACGTAGGATTTGCCACACTCTGGGCATACCGCGGTGTGTATGGAAACAGTCTGTGATAATATTTTTCTGTCGTCTTGCTTAGCATTTTGCTGTTCGTGGCGGACGTGTTCATACTCGTGTCCGCGCACAGTGGAGGCGACCGCCTCGGGAGCAATTTTAGCCGCGTTCTTAAACGATACTGACGCATCGTCCGACCCGTCTTGGTATTGGCGGTTAGCGCACGTTTCGCACTCGGCAGTACCCGCTTTGGCACTTTCACCCGACTCGGCAACCTTATCGGTATTGGCATCGGACGTGTCGTTCCCGTATGCTTTTTCGAGCGCGTCATTGAGTTCATTTTTGAGTTTGGCACTGTCGTCCTCGCCCGCAGTTCTCGCTTGTTGCGCGCCTATTTCGGGGGTGACGGCACGCGGCGTGTATTCATAAGTATCGGGTTTCGGCACGGCAGATTTTTCTGTTTCGAGAGCAGTTACCTTTTCCGCGTTTTCGGACTTGCCTTCCTTTGAAAAGGGCTTGTAATTATTTTCCGTTTTTTGCGCTTGTTGCGCGTTTCGTGTATTGATAAAATCATACACGGGTGTTTTCGCTACATTATCAAACATTTTTGTCCCTCCCTAAGAATTTTATTATGTTTTTTATGTACCGCCCGAGCGGCGGTAATTTATATCGCTTATTTATCGCTTAAAAGCAACTCCGACAACTGCTCGCCGCTGCCAACGTATGTCCCTCTTATAACTGCCTGTTCGGTGAACGTGTCCCCGTTATCATTATCGGTATTTTCATCGCCCTTAGTGAAGATAAAGAACGGCACAGCGGAACGGCTGTGGGTTTTCGTTTCGAGCGGAGTGGGGTGGTCGGGGCAAACGAGTATACGGAAGTTTTCGTCTTTCAGTTCTCCGTCCTCAAACGCGGAAAGTATCGGTTCAAGTACCTTTTCATCAATGAGTTCGATAGCTCGAATTTTCCCATCCGCCTCACCGCGATGACCGCACTCATCGGGGGCTTCGATATGCAGATAAACGTAATCCGCTCCGTTTTTCAGCGCGTTAATTGCCGCCTCAGCCTTACCTGCAAAGTTGGTATCGAGGTATCCTGTTGCGCCCTCGACTTCTGACGCGTCCATTCCCGCACTTTTCGCGATACCTTTCAACAAATCCACTGCTGAAACAACCGCGCCTTTTTTTCCTGTCTTTTCCGTAAAGTTGGGCAACAAGCATTTCTTCCCAGCACCCCAAAGCCACAAAGCATTCGCTTTGATATGCGGCATATTGAGTTTTGCGGGAGCATCTTTTAGTATTTCCTGTGCAGTCACCATTATGTCGAGTAATACCTTATTAAGGTGGTCGGCTTTGACAACCTCGTCCGCGAGTTTACCGCCCGAGAAGTCGTGGGGCGGCGTGAACCCGACATATTTTACTTCATTGTCCGCGATACCGCTGTTTTTCCACACCAAACAATGCCGATAACTAACGCCCGAATACAGCGCGAAACTGTCCGCGAACAGCGGATAATGGTTGAGTTCGTTCGCAAGGTATTCTATTAGAATCCTCGCATCTTTGGTGGATACGTCACCGCCGCAATAGTCGAGCATACGCTTGTCGGCGAAGTCAGGTTCGTCCGATATTGTCACCAAATTCGCGCGGAGTGCAATGTCGTTGTCGTCGAGTTCGATACCCATACTAACGGCTTCGAGCGGCGACCGTCCCGTGTAATACTTGTCGGGGGCAAACCCTAACACAGACATATTAGCAACGTCACTCCCGGGGTTAAGGTTAGTGGGTATTGTTTTCACCTTGCCGTAATGTGACGCGCTTAAAAACAACTTATCAATGTTCGGCTTATGTGCGAGTTCCATAGGGGTTTTACCGCCGAGTTTTTTATTCGGCGTATCCGACATTCCGTCACAAAGGAGCACGATATATTTCATTTAATGTTTCCGATTTCATTTTGTAATATTGGTAATATTTTTTTCGTGGTAATGCCGCAACCGCAGTAATCTTGCCGATACAGCGCATATTTTTCGGACAGTTTCAGGGATTTAAGGTATCCGTCTTTTTTTTTGAAGTCGCATATAAGCGGGGTAACGCCGTACATTTCCGCGACCTCGGCGAGTATCCGATTTATGTCGGCGGAGCATTTATGGGGGCTTACCGTGAGCGTGGTGCATATTGCATCGTACCCGTTACTTGCCGCGTATTTCGCGGTTTGGGACAGGCGGAGGCGGAAGCATACAGCGCAACGCTTGCCGCTATTTTTGCCATTTCCCTCGTAGTTGTCGGGTTCAGGCACGGCACTCACCGCAGTAATATAGTTGTCGCAATCGTAATCTCCGACAAGTAGTGATATATTCGACAAATCGCACAACCGCCGCATTTCATCAAGCCGCCTATTGTATTCCGCGCTTGGTAATACATTCGGGTTATAAAAA
>JAISLG010000040.1 GCA_031260615.1 Oscillospiraceae bacterium
ATAGCGGTATAGGGGCGAGGGTGACCGACGTGCAACCCAGCACCTGACGGATACGGGAACTCAACGAGCGCGTAGAATTTTGGTTTAGACGAATCAACGTCCGTCTTGAACGTCTTTTCGGTGTCCCAAATACCCTGCCATTTTGCCTCAACGGCGGCGAAATCATATTTTTGCATACAGTTACTCAAATTTACCCTATTTTGATACATAATCAGTATAGCATAAAATTTTTATATTACAAGGGGTGGCAATACTCAAATATAATTTATCGTCATAGGGGATACAATACTCAATATAATTTAGCATACAAAAAACACACCCTTGTCCAAAGCAAGGGCGTGTTTCGTTCATTATTTTAGCTTATATATACTTCAAACTCTCCTCGAAGTTCACACCGAATCTAATATCCGTACCCGCCGTCTGGGTACGCATAACGGCTTTGGACACAAATTCCACGGCATTTTCGAGGGACGTCTGCACATCGTAGTCACGGAGCAACCCGGCGAGAACAACACTTGAAAAAATATCACCTGTACCGTGGTACATACCGGCGACTTCCTCGGAGAACGCGTAGTAGAACTTTCCATTCGACTTATCGAACGCCGCCGCGCCAATCTTACCTTGTTCAAAGGACACCCCTGTTAATATCGGCATATGGTTACAAATATCGGCGAGGTCTTTGAGCAGTTGTTGAATAACCGCGGGACTGTGGGTTTTCTGCAAGAAATGGTCGGGGGGTTGTTGAACGAGGAGAGCCGCCTCGGTAAGGTTCGGCAGAATAATATCGGCTCTGGTGCAGAGTTTATACATCTCCGACGGGAAATCCACGGGGAAGTTATCGTACAATTTACCGTTATCCCCCATAACGGGGTCAACGTATTTTATAGCGAACTGCCCGAACATATCGAATATTTTCGACACCACAGAAATCTGTTTGCTGCCTCCGAGATAACCCGTATAGAGCGCGTCAAATTCAATCCCGAGTTTTTTCCAATGCCGCGCGGTGGGCATCATCTCACGCGTCATATCGTGGAAAGTATAGCCCGTGAAACCGCCCGTATGCGTAGACAGCACCGCCGTAGGTAACACTGCCGTTTCGATACCCGCCGCCGACAAAATCGGCAATGCAACGGTAAGCGAGCATCGCCCGAAACAGGATATATCGTGAATGGCAAGCGCGCGTTTTTGGTTGTCTTTTTCCATAGTAGCCTCATTTAATTTATGCGAAAACAAAGGAAAAATCCGCCGTTGTTTCCGCAGGCGGGTAATCCCTTACGGTGTTTACAAAGGGGACAAAATAATCTTTACTGTTTGGATTCGATGTAATTTACAATATCGCCGACGGACTTGATATTTTCGGTAATCTCGTCGGGAATTTCTATTTCAAACCCGTCCTCGATACTCATAATCAAATCGACGGTATCAAGGGAATCCGCGCCCAAGTCCTCTTTAATATCAGATTCGAGCAGAACGAGCCCCGGGTCAAGACTCAGTTGGTCAACGAGAATATCGCGTACGCGTTCAAAAATTTCATCAGTGGACATTTTTTACCTCGGTATAATATTTATAAGTTGTTTTGAAAAAACTCAGCACATTATAAAACTATGCTAAATGATTGTCAAGGTATACGAGCAATTTTTTTTATTTTTTGGGGTACATAATATATGTATATGTTTTGTATGTGTATGTATATGTATACACTCCTTATCGGGATAAACGCTCAGCGTTTATCAGCCGCCTGCGACGGCACGGTGCTTCGCACCGCCGATAAGTCGCTCTACCGCAAAAACGCGGAGCGTTTTTTAGTGGTATTGCGGTATAATTTTGGCAATATTAGGGCAAACTAAGGAACGGTAAAATATTGGAGGTGGTGTTTATGAAACGTATGAATGGTATAAAAAAAATATTCGCATTGGTTTTGGCGATGTTATATATAATCCCGATGTTTGTGGTATCGAACGGGGCAAGCGAATCAAATTCGAGTTTAGGGAGCGATTTCCACACGGAGAACGCGTATATATTATACTCCTCGTCGGACGCGCGCGTACTTGCAGGGGAGAATACGGACAAGAAGTTGCCGCCCGCGTCGCTCACGAAGATGATGGTAATGCTAATTGCGGCGGAGGCGATAAACGGCGGTGCAGTGAAATTGACGGACGAGGTACGCGTGAGTGACGCGGCGGCGGCGCGAGACGGGTCTGTAATTTGGCTTACGGTTGGGGAAAGACTGTCATTATCCGAGTTACTCAAAAGCATAACAATATCATCGGCGAACGACTCAGCGTACGCGGTGAGCGAATACTTGTCTGAGAAGTCGGGTAACGCGGCGACGGAAACGGCATTTGTTGAACAGATGAATGCTCGTGCGGTATCACTTGGAATGACGAGTACGCACTACACGAACTGTGTAGGGTATGACGACCCTGACCATTACAGCACGGCGAAGGACACAGCGGTATTGTTATCGGAGTTATTGAAGCACAAAAAAATATATGGCGAGTGGTGGCTGACGCGGCTGGACTATGTACGCGAGGGCACGGACAAGAAAGCGGAGTTGTTAAACACGAACAAATTATTAAAATACAAGGGGCTGATAGGGGGCAAGACGGGAACGACAGACGGTGCGGGGTATTGTTTAGCGGCGGGCGCGGAGCGTGACGGATTGACATTGGTATCGGTGGTACTCGGAGCAACGGACGACACTACACGGACGTCACGGAGCAAGCAAATACTTGACTATGGCTTTGCGAATTATTCCTTCAAGGAGGTAAGTTTTTCGGAGTTACCGAAGACGGTAAAAGTAAAGGGGGGGATTAAGGTGGAAGTATCGGCACAGATAGTCGACCCACCGAAATGCGTATCAAAGAACGGGAGCGGCGCAATCAAGGTATCGTATGAAATCCCGAGCCATATAAACGCGCCAATAACAAAGGGCGACACTATCGGGAAAGCGACGGGCAAATTAGGCGACACGGTAGTATTCACAGCAGACATAACAGCAAAGGAAACGGTGGAGAAGTACACTTTCGCGCGTGCGTTCGGGTATATAATCGACAGCGTATTCTGAGGGGGGCAAATAGGGGCGATACCATTGACGTGAAGGTAACATTGGGCTATGGCAAACTATATACAACACCTCCCCGTTATTAACGGGGAGGTGTTGTATCAAAACAAACAAATAAGGGTTGTTTATTTCACTCGTCACCCTTGCAATTGCCTTTCTAATTCGGGTTTGATAATCTGCGGTGTCGCAACGCCTTTTAACTTAGCGGAGCATTGCCCCATAAGGAAACCGAATACCTTGTTGTCACCTGAGCGGTACTGGGTTAATGCTGTCGGGTTCGCGGAGAGGACTTCTGATATTGTCTTTTCCACGAGTGCGTTGTCCTGTTTGATTATATAGCCGTTTTGTTCGGCTATTATGCGGAAATCTTTGGATGCGCCGTCGTCGAATATCTCGCGTAATACGTCCTTGTAGTTGAGCCGTGCTATTTTCCCCTCGTCTACCCACTGTATCAACTCCGCAAAATCGGGCGCGGTAATCGGGAGGTTTTCAAAGTCTGTTACACGCCGCGTGAAATCCGTCAGCAATGCCGAACCGATACCCTTTGGGTTGGTCGGATATGCCGATACTGCCGCGTCGAAGTAAAATGCTAATAATGGGTTGTTTACGATGTTCTCCGCATCAACGGGGGATAACTTGTAATCTCCCATATACCGCGCCAACCGTTCCCTCGGCAACTCGGGTAATGTCGCTTCGATTGCCGACAACTCGTCCTCCGTGAACAGTACAGGCGGTATATCGGGGTCGGGAAAATACCGATAGTCGTGGGCATCTTCCTTACTCCGCATTGAGAGCGTTTCACCCGAATTGTCATCGAATCGGCGCGTTTCTTGTACTACTCGTCCGCCGCTTTCGAGCAACTCCGTTTGCCGTATTATCTCATATTCGATTGCGCGTGTAATAGACCGTGTTGAGTTAAGGTTTTTAATCTCCGCGCGTGTTCCAAGTTCGGAGCATCCCTCGGGTGCAATGGATATGTTTACGTCGCACCGCAAACTACCCTGTTCCATTTTGCCGTCGCATACCCCGATGTACATATATATTAGCCGTAACCGCTCGACAAACGCCTTGACTTCCTCTGTCGTATGGAAGTCGGGTTCAGTCACCAACTCCATTAACGGGATTCCGCAACGGTTATAATCCGCGAGGGTGTCGCCTGCCGCGTGTACTAATTTGCCTGCGTCCTCCTCTAAATGTATGCGGTTGATACGGTACTTTCCACCGTTCACTTCGAGCGCGCCCGATAAACAAACGGGGCGCGGCATTTGCGATATTTGATATGCTTTCGGGAGGTCGGGATAAAAATAATTCTTCCTATCCCACTTCGTGAAACGGGAAATTTCACAGCCCGTTGCAAACCCCGCGCGGATAATAAATTCTACTGCCTGTCGGTTTAATACGGGTAAAGTCCCCGGCAAACCCGAACAGACGGGACAACAACGACTGTTCGGTTCGCCCCCGAACGCCGCCGAACAACCGCAAAATATTTTGCTCTCAGTAAGCAATTCGGAGTGTATTTCAAGCCCGATTGTCGGATAATATTTCAT
>JAISLG010000072.1 GCA_031260615.1 Oscillospiraceae bacterium
ATTTGGTTCGGATATTAAGGACTGTTTTCATAGAATTGCTACGACCTTATCTGTAATTTTGTTGGGGTATTGTATTGCGAGAGTTTACGCGAATTTTAGTGATATGTCAAACGCGGTGACGGAGTGGGTGAGTGCGCCGAGGCTGATAATGTCCGCTCCGAACTTAGCGTAGTCGCGGAGGTTACTTTCGGTTATGCCGCCCGACAATTCGATTAGTATACGGGGGTCGGTTTTACGGATATATGATATTGCAACGGGTATGTCGTCAAGCGAGAAGTTGTCGAGCATTATTATGTCCGCGCCCGAGGAAACGGCGGTTTTGACCTCGGCGAAATTGCGCGTTTCCGTTTCGATTTTCGCGGTATGGGGTATCTTCCCCCGTACTGTCGCAATCGCCTTGTCTATCCCCCCCGCCGCGTCAATATGATTGTCCTTGATTAACACGGCGTCCGAGAGGTTGTATCGGTGATTGCGCCCACCCCCGACCGTTACCGCGTATTTTTGTAACGCGCGTAACCCCGGCAATGTCTTTCGAGTGTCGCATATTACAGTGCGTGTCCCCGACACGAGCGCGGCACATTCCGCGGATTTAGTCGCGATACCCGACAAATGTTGGAGGATATTAAGCGCGGTGCGTTCGCCTTTGAGTATAACCCTTGTGTTGCCCTTTAACTCGGCTATAATATCCTTTTGCTTTACGCGGTCGCCGTCTTTAATTTTGGATACAAATTCGATACCACCTAATAACTCAAACACCCTTGCCGCTATATCAATTCCGCATATTATCCCGTCCGCTTTCGCTTCGAGGTATGCCGCACTTTCTTGTTTTGGAGGGATAATATAATCCGTGGTGATGTCGCGCGATGTAATATCCTCTTTCAGCGCGGTGAGTATTATATCGTCATACATAAAGTTATCCATTTATAAGTTCCTCAAATATTCTCTTGGCGCAAAAACTTATCGCGGTGTCGTCCAGTGTATTGTACCCTTGCTTACACAATTCAATATTGGGGTTCACGAAAAACGCCTTTTGCATTAACTCTTGTATAGCTTCGATATTCTCGTTTGTGTCGGTAACTCTCGGCGGAGCAATGTCCTTTATAACAGGCACGTCAAATCCGCGTTTCTTAATTGTATCGGCTATCCTGTGCGGAAATACCAATGCTTCAAGCAGACTGTTTGAAGCAAGGCGATTCCGCCCGTGTACCCCAGTACACGCGCATTCGCCGGTTGCGAACAGGTTGGCTGTATCGGTTTCCCCGTCCTCGTCAACGGCAATACCGCCCATTAAATAATGTTGACACGGGTAAATCGGTATTGGTTCACGCGTGATGTCGTACCCGTTTTTTAATACTTCGCCGTATATGAACGGGAACCGAGTCATTACCCAATCGGGGTCTTTGTGGGATATGTCGATGTAGAATTTATCATTACCCTTAGCGTTCTGTTCCGCGAGTATGCTTCTGCTTACCACATCGCGCGGAGCAAGTTCCTTTCGGCTGTCATATTTGTCCATAAACCGCTCGTAATCGCCGTTGAGTAATATACCGCCGTCGCCGCGCACCGCCTCACTGATTAGTAATACACGTCCGTCCGTGCCGCCCTTGAAACCGGTGGGGTGGAACTGAATATACGACAGTTGTTTAATATCCGCGCCGAGTTTAGCGGCAAGGTAAATACCGTCGCCCGTGGCAATGTCGCTGTTCGTGGAGTATTTCCATAACTTGCCGATACCGCCCGTCGCCATTACAACGTACTTGGCATACACGAGAGTAGTACCCGTACAGACGGCGTAATAACCGTCGCCTTTGATTATATCCGATACGGGAGCATTTTCAAACACTTTTATATTATCACGCGCATTCGCCGCCGCCCAGAGCGCATTGACAACGGCAAGCCCCGTCCTGTCCTTAACGTGGACAATACGGCGGCGGCTGTGTCCTCCCTCCAAACCGAGAGAATAATTCCCGTCCCTGTCCTTATCGAGTTCCGCCCCGTATTTGACAAGACGGCTAATCTCATCGGGCGCACTCTCTACTAATACACGGAGCGCGGCAGGGTTATTCTCGAATCCGCCGGCTATCAGGCTGTCGTTGTAGTGCAAGTCGAAGCGGTCGTTTTTATCGTCAAGCACCGCCGCAATACCGCCCTGAGCCAGCGCACTGCTGCAACCCAGTACGCTTTTTTTCGAGAACACCGCGACTTTACAGGCATAGCCGCCTGTCGTAGCGTAATCGTCCGTAAGCGACAACGCCGTGTATAACCCCGACGTGCCCGCCCCGATTACCGCCACATCATAGTATAATTCATTTTGCATAATAAGTATATTATATCCATAAACTACTCTCATACAATCTTTTATGCTTAAAATACTTGAAATAGCATTGTAGGTTTGTTATAATGTTTACAATATTAGGAAAGTCTTTAATGGGGAAACTTATTATGAATAAGAATTTAGTATTTATATTCATCGGCGCGCTCGCCGTTCTCGGAAGCGCAATATTCACTTTGCTTCTCGTGAAGAAAAAATTGTCTGGTAAAAGCGACTATGATGAAGTCGACTTTGACTTCGATGAGGAAGAACTCGACTTTGACGAGTTCGATGAGGAAGAGGAAGAAG
>JAISLG010000091.1 GCA_031260615.1 Oscillospiraceae bacterium
AAGGGAGCTAAGTCTGCCCTTTTGGGGTTGAGAATTGGGTGAAAAAAAGTAACGCCAAACCCGCAAAGCATTGATTTTACTGGCTTCTTGGATTTAGCGTTATTATACCATAAGGGCACACATTCGCGACAATGCTCCTCGAAAACGAGGTCAACCCGCGCGTTGTGCAGGAAATTCTCGGTCATTCAGACATTTCTACAACACTTGGAATCTATTCTCACGTCGTAGAACAGGTGTTTGAGAACGTCGCAACGGCGATGAATGACGTCTATAACGACACGCGCGCAGGCACTTACAAGCCAAAGGCGGCGCGGCGGGACTGACAACAATTTTGACAACAGTTTGACAACAAATGACCCGATACAGGGGGGTAAAACGCGGTATTTGAGGGTACAAAACGGTAAAAACGCAACGGCGAAAAAGGGCAAACAAATTCCCTCAAAGCCTTGCGGCTCTAAGGGAAAATGTGGTGGAGACTATTGGGCTCGAACCAACGACCTCCTGCGTGTGAAGCAGGCGCTCTAACCAGCTGAGCTAAGCCTCCGTGGAGAACTGGTGACCCGTACGAGAATCGAACTCGTGTTTCCAGCGTGAGAGGCTAGCGTCTTAACCGCTTGACCAACGGGCCACGGTGACGGTATGGCAACCGTCTGTTGTTATAACCGCAATACCACTAAAAAACGCAATGCGTTTTTGCGGTAGAGCGACTTGTCGGCGTTGCGAAGCACTGTGCCACCGTAGGCGACTGACAAACGCTGAGCGTTTATCCCGACAAGGAGTATATTACCAATCCCGTCAAACGGCGAACCGTCTGACGGGCGCAGTGAATAATGGTACACCTTCAGGGACTCGAACCCTGGACCCAATGATTAAGAGTCATTTGCTCTACCGACTGAGCTAAAGGTGCGCGCGCGGCATAGTCGCAACAAACACCGCATAAAAAAATGGCACGCCCGAAGGGATTCGAACCCCCGACCTTTTGGTTCGTAGCCAAACACTCTATCCAGCTGAGCTACGGGCGCACACAAAGTACAATAGATTATATCCGCATTAACACGGCTTGTCAAGGGGGTAAACATAATTATGTTTACGGTTGTCGTTTACGGTTGTCCCTTGCCCCTTGTCCCATACCCCTTACCCCTTGCCCCCTTATACATTCCGTTTACCCCTATCCTTGCCCTTGATGATAACCCCGATAATTTTCGGGCCACTATTCGCCCCCACCGCGCAACCGGCGTAACTAACCATAGCAGGCGGAGCCTTCATACGCTTGCTCATAATCCGCAAAAACTCGTCCTCTTGCGGCGTAACAGTCGTCCGAAGCAACAGCCACGGCGTATCGGGGATAGAACGTGACGAGATGTATTCCACCGCTTCTGGGAGCAATATTTTTTCGCCTCGGCATTTTTTTTCGACGTGGGAAACGCCGTCAATAAGCGATATAATCGGCTTCAAGCCCATCATCTCACCGAGGAACGCCGCCGCCGCATTGATACGCCCGCTTTTTTTCGCGAACTTTAAGTCAAACGCTAAAATATAAGTTTCGAGTGACGAAAACATATCTTCCAAATACGCCGCAACCTCATCGGGCGAACACCCGCGTATCAATTTTTTTGCCGCCTCGACAAGTGGGTATCCATACGAAATGGAATACGCGCGCCCGTCAAACAGTCGTATGTCGGTATTCGGGCATAGCCCTTCCGCGCGTATTTGTTTAAGCGCGGCGTCGGCATTCGCGTATGTTGCCGAACCCGTCGCGTTAATTAGTACAACGAAAACGGTTTCATACTTCTCACAGGACTTGAATTTTTTATAAAACAATTCTGTTTTGAGTTGGGTAGTTTTCGGCACAGTCGCGGCAACGGTAGCGAGCGCGTAAAATTTTTGTGGCGACAAATCCACACGTTCAAGGTATTCCTTGTCGTCAATAAGTATACTGAACGGGAGGACATCAATCCCCAGAGCCGTTTCCAACTCGGGGGGAATGTCACAGCCGCTGTCGGTGATAATAAGGTGATTACGTTTCATAAAAATAATTATTTATAAATATACAATTATTTATTAAATATAGACAAAATATCTTTGGTAATTCTCTCATCGAGGTTCCCGTTAGCAATCTCCTCATTAAAGATATTGGCGATTGCCTCAGGGGGGAGGGACATACGGTAAGAGCGGGGTTGAATGAGAGCCTGATACACGTTTAACACGGCGAGAATGCGGCTTTCCTCAGATAAGTCGTCACCTCCGAGTCCGAGCGGATAACCTTTCCCGTTAATCTTCTCGTGGTGGTTCGATGCCCACACAGTAATATCCTCAAACCCGGGTATTTTCGAGAGTATCAAATGGGTATAATACGGGTGGGATTTAACGGTAGCGAACTCATCGTCCGTGAGTTTTCCGGGCTTATCCTCGATAGAGGACGGAATGGAAAGTTTACCGATGTCGAGGAGGTATCCAGCGAGTGTAATTTTAGTTTTATGTTCATCGTCGTATTTGTAGAAGTCCGCGACAACGGTTGCTTTTTCGCCGAGCGATGCTGAGTAGTTTTCTGTATATGCCGATTTACTGTCAGTGATTGCGGATATAATTTTGGCAATCGGGATAAGTTGTTCGAGGGAGAGTTGTGATTTTTCGTCTGTGATAATGGGGTAAGATGCCGTATCGTTTATGAAACTGTCGGACACAGAAACCCAAAACCCGGGGTTACTCGTGAGGGCGGCGAACGCGTCACAGAGTGTCGGTGAGAATTTACCGTTACGCTCGATTTCGATAGCGTCGGAAACTTCTTTCCGAGTGAGCCGCATAGCGTATAACAGCGCGGCTTTATGCGATATATGGATAATCTGCGAGAACACGGGGATAGCGTTACCCGACAACCCGAAAGGACCGCTTCCGTCCCAGTTGCTGTGGTGGTATTTTATAATATCTTTGTGTTCGGTAATAAACGGGAAGTCTTTAATCAAAGCCTCGCCGTTTTCGGAGTGGTTTTTCTTAGCGATTAACCGTTCTTCGGGAGTGCCGTTCACGAATTTTGAATCGTGCCAACTTACGCCGCCGTCGTGGAGCAAAGCATACGCGTACAGGTCGTAAAGGTCGGTACGCGGGAGTTTGAGGAGTTCCCCCAAGCGAACGGCAATAAACGCCGTTCTTACGCAGTGGTTTTGGAAGTTATATTTTGTATTTTCGCTTATCTTATCGAATGCCGCGGCGAACGCGGTTATGAATTGGTTGCGGTCCATTTAAGTATACCTCTTTTATATATTTTTTTAACCCTTGATAACGGATAGCGTTATTTTAACCTTGAAAGTTTTTTATTTGCGGTTTCGAGTATACTTAAAAATGTATTTGCCTCGGCGACGGTATTAGCGTTGGAGAAGGACACACGCACAGCCGAGTCGATATTTGCTTGCGGCAACCCGAACGCGGATAATACACGGTGTCGTTTGACGGCGTTACCCTTAGCGGAGCAAGCCGAGCCATTCGCCGCCATAATCCCCTGTTCGGAGAGGTAATTCACAAGCACTTCACTTTTCGCGCCGACGAGGGAGAAGTTGAGGATATGCGGCAGGTTGTTGAATGAATTTATAACCGCATTCGGGAAGTGTTTAAGCCCGTCAGTAATCGTATTGTAAACCGCCGATACATTACCTGTATTCGCCGTATATTCAGTAGCGGCGGCGGCGAATGACACAGCGAGTTCGGTAGGGAGTGTCCCGGGGCGAATACCCTTTTGCTGACCGCCCCCGAAAGTACGGGGTAACAGCCGAACCCCTTTACGGACGAACAACGCGCCGATACCCTTAACACCGCCGACCTTATGAGCGGACACAGAAATCAAATCCCCGACAGACGGTAATTTAAGAAAACCTTGCGCGGAATCAACGTGGACAACAACGTCCTTTGAGTACGCTTTAACCTCGGAGTACAACTTCGATGTATTCGTATTATAACCTGTTTCGTTATTTATGTCCATACAGGATACAAGAATTGTTTCCTTATCGAGTTCGGCGAGTATTTTGTCGGTGAAGTCGGAGTGCATATCGGGGTTTACGCGGACGACATTGAACCCCTCACTGCGCAGATATTCGAGTGTTTCGTAAACGGCGGGGTGTTCGATACCTGAGGATATTATTTTATTACCGCGCCGTTTGAGTGCGTTCGCCGCACCGACAAGCGCGATATTATCGCTTTCGGTTGCTCCCGACGTGAAGTACAATTCGCCCGTATTATCGCCGTTATTTACGCCGTTATTTGCGCTGTTATTTACAATGTTATTTGCGATGTTATTTACACCCGTATAGAACTTGGCAAGTATAGCAGCCCTCGCCGTTTCGAGCGCGTTTTCGGCATCAAGCCCAAGGGAATGCGCATTTGACGGGTTGCCGTAATTTGTCCGCGCAGTATCGGCAAATGCCGTGATTGCCGACTTAAACGGGGGATGTGTCGCGGCGTTGTCGAAGTATATGATATTATTCAATAAAAATTTCCGATAAATTGGTTATGGGGTACGCAGACGGATATGGATAAAGGATAGGGATAAAGGATAGGGAACCTACAACTCGTCGTCCCAGAACTCTTCTTGCGGTTCAATTCCGCCGTTGTCGTTGTTGCCGTTGTCATCGTCTTTTTTCGCGGTAGTCTGTTTCGGCGTACTTGCGTTACTTGCGCTTGCGTTGCTTGTATTGTCTGTTTCGTTCGGGTATGCTGTTTCGGGAACGTCATTCCCTTGTATCTCCACGTCTTCAAATCCCGTACCGAAACGCGGCACTTCGTCACGCGCAATGGTAAGCGTATGGTTATACGCGTATTTGAGTTGCGCGGCGGCATTGGCATCGCCGGTGAATGTACCGTCCTCTTTGATAACGGCACTACCCGAGGCGGTGACGGCGAACGACCACATAGTATTGTCACGCCAAAGCACATCGGGGTTCGGGAACACGGACATTTCGGTAGCGGCGGCGGTGCGCAATCTGTTTGGGAACACAAGCGACATATTAAACTTGCCCGCGTTGCTCCCGTCGAACGCGGAGTACACACCCTCCCCGACAATATCCACATATTCATCTCCGGGGTAATATGCTTTATCCTCACCCGTCCATACCCATATTATGTTTCCGAGCGCGTGGTATTCCGAAAATCGGTTAAAGAGCAATTTCCAAAGCCAAACCGCACCGTCCGCACTTTCGCCCCACCAGTATCGTTTAAGCCCCGCCTGATACAGCGGCTCGAAGAACACAGCGATTTCCTTTTCTTGCAGTATTTTGAGGTAAGAGGCGATGTCGTCGATGTCGAGGATAAGTTCGTAGCACTCGGCGGATATATCCGAGTTGTCGCGGAGTTCGATGAGTTTTTCGGGCGACAGCGCGTAAATATCGCGTGCGGTTTTGGCTTTGTCGAGTGAGAATCCTGTTTTATCCGCGAGGTAAGACGAGCCTCCCATTGGTGCATACCACGACCATTTATATGCTATCAAACCGCCCTTATTTGCGTATTTCACGGCGAGCGGAATATCGTCAAATTCATTTTTATCCGAGAAGGCGTATGTCCTTGAATACTTGCCGAGGTCAGACACACGCATAGCGGGGTAACGCCCCGTTGCCCCATAAATCGCATTAAGTTCGGCATCAGTGCCGGCGGTAACTTCCGCTCCCGTGATAATCTGCGACCCATACCCGTCAATCAACCACCCGTAGACTTCCGCGGCAATATCGGACGCGGAGGTATTTGCGAGTCGCATCGACACATTATATCGGTCGGGGCTACACGGGGAACTCTCTTTCAGGGAGAAACTGTCGAGTTTAATTTCCCCTTTTCGGCACTCCAAAGTAATATCGGTTTTGCCGCCCGACAGGTAAATATTTTGTATCGAGTACCCATAAGATATATCGGTTTTGGTGATGTAGTACACTCCGAGGGTATCGGTCGGGGTTTTCACAGTAATAACGCCGTCACCCTCGGATTTGGCGTTAAGCGTTAATGTATAGTGCTGACTTATGGGGACGGTAATCGGGAAAGATACGTTATCGCCGTTTTTGACATTTACGAAAACGCCGTCGGTTAATGTTTCACTTTTAAGCCCCGACACGTCCTCCAACTCCCATTTACTTTTGACATTTTGCCAAACAATGGGAGCGGTGCTGACTGGGTTTTCGGTGAATGACGTAGTAGAGGGCGGAGCGGACTTGGTATTATCCCCGACAGTTTCGACCTTAGCGGTATTCCGCTTTGAGTAATCTACTTGTGCGCAACCGCTGAGGGACAGTATTATTCCGCAAGCAGTGACAGCGGCGGCAAGTCGGACGAGTATAGAATGATATGTTCGTTTACGGTTTCTGTTATCAGTTTTTGCCATTGGGTCACCGTTGATATATATTCAATTTCCTTTACGAGTTCGGGGACAGGTTCGGTTGCCGATTCGGGTTTGACAGTCGATTTAGGTTCAGGTATTGCAACCTGTTCCGCGACAAGTATTGTTTCGGTTTCCGCAACATTTTCAGTCACGGGTTTGGTAATTGTTTCGGTTTCCGCAATGGGTGTATTTTCCGCGACAAGTTCAGAAACAAGGCTTGCAATGGTGTCCGTTACTGTTGTGGGTATGGGTTCTGTTTCTTGTGCAGTTTCGGCGACAATTTTCGTAACGGGTTCGACAGTTTCCGCAACGGGTGGTGTACTTGTTTCCGCAACGGGTGGTGTTTCGGTAACGGGTGGTGTACTTGTTTCCGCAATGGGTGGTGCAGTCGTGTTAATCGGCTGTGATATATGCTCGGGCAATGTTTCCGCGACTTCTTCCGACTCCGCAATGGGTATCGGTTTGGGTTCGACAACGGGTATTGTTTCGGTTGTGTCGGTTGTGCTGTCTAATTCGTCCGTGTTTTCTATT
>JAISLG010000133.1 GCA_031260615.1 Oscillospiraceae bacterium
GACGACGACGACGATGACGACGGCGCATTGCTGTTCGACGAGGACGGGAATTTAGTACCCGTTATGAATACTAACGCTGCTCTCGGACCTGCGGAAAAGAAAAAGGAAAAGAAGTCAACTGCGCCAAAATACCCGTCACTGTCAGGGGGAATGGGTTACAAAGCTCCTGAACCGCCGCCGAAAAAGGGACTCAAAGGCGTGGTATCCTCGGTGAAGAAGAAACCAGAATAACAGTGCATTGCCCCCCCCCAACGGAGTTTGGGGACGAAGCCCCCCGAGTAAGCAAAATGCGTTGCCGTTGGTTGTCTTTGGTTGCCCTGTTGCCTTTCGTTCTTTTTAATGTGTATATGTCTATATTAAAACTCAACGCGGCGGAGTTAAAATCCGCCGCATTTTCCCTCAAAAGCGGTGATAGGGTTGCCCTGTCGGGTACAGTCTACACTGCACGCGATGCCGCACATAAACGAATATCCGCGCTGGTAAACAGTGGCGGAATTTTGCCGTTTTCGGTCGAGGGTGCGACAATCTACTATGCAGGCCCGACGGGGACGCCCGATAATTTGGCGATTGGGTCGTGCGGACCGACTACTTCGGGGCGTATGGATACGTTTGCTCCGATGCTTTATGATATGGGTTTGGCGGCAACTATCGGAAAAGGTGCGCGTAATTCCGATGTCGTGTCCGCTATTGTCCGCAACCGTGCCGTGTATTTCGCCGCTATCGGGGGGTGCGGTGCGCTTGCCTCAGAGTGTATCACCGATTGCGAGGTTATTGCATTCCCCGAACTCGGCTGCGAGAGTGTGAAACGCCTTGCCTTTCGGGAATTTCCGCTGATTGTCGCGGTAGATTCCGAGGGGAATGATATTTATAAGCGGTGAATATATTTTAGTAGCTTTTCTGTGTGCTTGATATGATAAAATCTTTCCTCCCACCTGAGTATTGCGCCCGTTGTCGGTATTGTTGCGTGTTCTCCGATGCGGATTTGTGGGAAGTCCCGAATAGTATCGCTACCCTTAATCAGCGCGGCGACGGGTTGTACGCGTGTCAGTATTTGTCGGAAATAGGGTGCGATTTGCCGCGAGATAACCGACCGCTCGATTGCCGATATTACCCGTTTCGTGTAATGAAATATGACGGTGGGCTTGTAATCGCAGTCGCCGCCGAGTGTAAATACATCGCCGAGCATAACACCGATAGAGTACCCGACGACATCGCCGAAAACCTCATAGCCGCCACGAAAAATAACCTCCTGTCAATCAACGACTTCAAACCGAATTACAAAATACTTAGGAAAATCGAAAGTATATGAGCAATACGCAAAATAGAAGTGCGGGAATACTCCTCCACATAACCTCCCTCCCCTCCCCTTACGGTATCGGAACTTTTGGGGCGGTTGCCGAGAAATTCGTGGACTTCCTCGCGGCGGCGGGGCAAAAATATTGGCAGGTTCTGCCCCTTAATCCGACAGGATACGGCGATTCCCCGTATCAGCCGTTTTCAGCGTTCGCGGGTAACCCATATTTAATCGACTTCGCGCCGCTCGTTGCCGAAAAATTCTTGACACGCGCCGATGTCGAGTCGGAATACGCCGATATTGGCAAGGGTGCGGTCGACTACGGGAAACAATACGTCAACAAATTTAATCTGCTCCGAAAGGCATTCGACAATTTTACCAAACAACCCGAATCCATTGCATACTGCGAATTTTGCGCCACGCACAGTGTTTGGCTAAACCCTTACGCCGAGTTTATGGCAAGCAAAAAAAACGATAACGGTCTGGAATTACCCGCGCATTTTTGGTGCTGGGTGCAGTTTGTTTTCTTCGCGCAATGGGATAAACTTAAAAAATACGCGAACAGCAAGGGGCTTAAAATAATCGGTGACGCACCCATTTACTGCGCCGCCGACAGCGCGGACTTGTACAATAATCCGCGATTATTTTTGCTCGACCACAATAACAAACCAACTGCCGTTGCCGGCGTACCCCCCGACTATTTCTCGGAAACGGGGCAACTATGGGGCAATCCGCTATACGATTGGGTGGCGCATAAATCGGACGGGTATCAATGGTGGATTGCGCGCGTGAAACACCTCGCCGAAATGTATGACCTCGTGCGAATCGACCATTTTCGAGCATTCGACACTTTTTGGAAAATACCATACGGCGATAAAACCGCAGTGAACGGAAAATGGGAACTCGGACCCGGCATTGAATTGTTTGACGCGCTAAAATCGGCATTCAAGGGGGAACTGCCCCCGATAATCGCGGAGGATTTGGGCGAATTATTCGACAGCGTGAAAACGCTCCTCGCGGCAACGGGTTTCCCCGGAATGCGCGTGCTCGAATTCGGGTTTAACCCAAACAATGACGATAACATTCACCTTCCTTGGCAATACGGGACGAACACGGTGGCATACACGGGGACGCACGACAATGACACTTTGAAGGGGTGGTACACTTCACTCGACAAAACAACAAAAAAACTTGTGCGTGAATTTCTCGGCGGAACATTCGACAACGACCTGTTTATACGGACATTATTCGCGTCATCGGCGAATACGGCGATTGTGCCGCTCCAAGATTGGCTGGATTTGGGAACAAAGGCGCGAATGAACACGCCCGGCACTATGGGCGCGAACTGGGCGTGGCGTATGGCAACTGTACCCGACAGGGCATTAGCGCGGCGGATAAAAAAACTGACTGAAACATACAACCGATAGGGCAACAAAGGCACAAGGGCAACGAGAGGCAACAAAGGCACAAGGGCAACGAGAGGCACAAGGGCAACGAGAGGCACGATTATTAACCGAGGGGCGTTGCCCCCAAACCCCCACTTCTTTCTTTTTCTTTCGCGAAAGAAAAAGAAAGAAGCAAAGAAAAAGAAAGCCTTTAAGTGGCGATAGCCACCAAATTTATTCCGAGGGGCTTCATTGCGAATACTGTTTGCGAATGAGGTGCGACATTCTGCCGCCCACATATTTGATGATGTTATTTTTTCCAAAAAACAAAACACCCCTCACATATTCGAGGGGTGTTTCGCATATACTGTGATAAAACCGCAAAAAGGACAAACCAATGTTGTTATCTTTTTCGCCCGAAACGCAGACCGCGCTTGCAATTGCGGCGGCTGTTTTATTCGCGGCATTTCTGCTTATCTACCGCAAAAAACGCGTATCCGCCGCGTTCACGACAATGCTGTCGGGGTTAGTCGCGCTGTTTATATTTGACCGAGTTGCGCCGAGTGTCGGAGCGGATTTTGGAGTGAATTTTTATACTGTATTTTTGTCGTTATCGCTCGGATTACCCGGTAGTATCGCGGCGTTTTTGTTTACAATATTGTTCAAATAAATTCTCGCCCGTCCTCGGTGTAGAGGGCTACGCGTGTAATATCTGTGATTGTTGCCGCGTTTTCGGCGAATTTGTTGTATGCGTCGATTAGCAAATTCGCACCCACACTGAACGATTGCCCTGATGGGAGCAATACAGTTAGTTCTGTGTCGGTTATTGTCGGATTTTTGATTAGCGGTTTGAGGTCGAGGACGGTATCGTTCTTTTTTGTGTGCTTGGTTACGGGGATTTTGGGCTGCGACAAGAATAAGTCGAATTGTGGGAAACTACCGCGTATGACATACTTTGCATACGCGATTTCGGTATGCTTGATTACGGGGGTTGACGCGGATAATATGCGGATACCGTCGGGCAAAACGCGGTCGAGCAAGCGTAAGCCATTCAAGTGGTTTTCGACAAATTCCACTGGTAATTTCACCTCGAAACTCTCGCGCAATCCGCTTACGCCGAGGGGCAATGGGAGGTCGAACATAACATACATACGCTTGTTGAACCCCGCCGTTTCCCAGACGGGTATGTTCGCGGCTTTGAGTGCGCGCATAATTAGTCGATACAAGTCGAGATGTGAGATGTATTTTGCACGCCCTGTTTTTTCAAAGAATACGCGGACGTGTGTGTACGTTGTGGGTGTAATGTCGGGTGTGTCGGTTTTCGTTGTGTCGGAAGTGTCGATTTGTGTGCCAACGGGCGTATTATTTGGCTGTTGTTGTTGATTTTTTTGCTGGTGTTCTTGCCGTAATTTTTTTTGCGAATTGCAGTACGGAGAGTATTCGGCTGAACACGCGGAACACTGCTCGAAGCAGTTTTGGGTTGTCTGTGTTTCGTGCGCTTTTCGGTTTTCGGAGATTAAAAATGCACGCGACACCCCGATATTTATAAAGTCCCACGGAAGTGTTTTTGTATAGATTTCATTCAAGTCTACTTTATAGTTGTACTCGGATATTTGGCGTGAGTCGATACCCGTATCGGCAAATGCCTTGTCCCATATTTCGGGGTGAAAATGCTCACTCCAAGCATCGAACATTGCCCCGCCCTTGTACGCGGCGAGGATAACCGCGTACAATTCCCGTCCGCCGCGCGCGAATGTCGCTTCGAGCCGCGACATATTGTAGTCGGAGTACGACACTTTGATTTTGCGGTCGTTACGGCACAAGTCGAGCAATATTTTTTGTCTGTTCTCGACTGTTTCGCGGTCAACGAATGGCTCGAATTGAAATGGGGTGAACGGTTTCGGGATAAACGTGGACACGGATATTGACACGGACGGTTGTTTTCCGCGCGTGCGGTTCGGGGTGTGGTAATACTCGTCGAGTATTTTTTTCGCGAGTGTGTGTATTGCGACGATATCCTCGTCTGTTTCTGTGGGTAACCCAAGCATAAAGTACAGTTTAACGTCTGTGTACCCCTCGCCGAATGCAACACCGCACCCGTGAAGTATTTCCTCCTCGGTGATGTTCTTGTTTATTACATCGCGGAGGCGTTGACTGCCCGCTTCGGGCGCGAATGTTAATCCACTTTTGCGTTTTTTCTTTAACCGAGCGGCGATTTGCGGTGAAAATTTGTCGATACGCATTGAGGGGAGCGACAAGGATATTTTATTTTCGTCTGTATAATCCGACAATTTTAGGAGCAATTCATCAACGCGCGTATGGTCTGACGTGGACAGGCTTGTGAGCGACAATTCGTCATAGCCCGTGGATTCACAGATATTTTTTGCTTGATTTAGTATTGTGTCGGGGGATTTTTCCCGATAGGGACGGGACGCGAACCCTGCCTGACAAAATCGGCAACCGCGCACGCAACCGCGCAATACCTCGGCAACCGCCCTGTCCTGAACAATTTCGGTGAGTGGCGTAACGAAAGTGTCGGGGAAGTACATTGTGTCGAGGTCGCGGACGAACCGTTTATTGACGGGTTTCGGGGGCAACGAAGGCACATACACGCCCTGGATATTATACGCGTTTTCGATAAAATTCGACTTATCTTTGTTGTATAACGCGAGCAATTCGGGGATAATTTCCTCCCCCTCGCCGACAACGAATATGTCGAAAAATTCGGCAAGCGGCTCAGGATTAACAGCGCAAGGTCCGCCACCGATTATTACTGGGTAGTCGCCGTCTTTTCTGTCCTTTGCAAGTACGGGTATCCCCGCTAATTCGAGCATAGCGAGGACATTTGTGTAGCAGAGTTCGTATTGCAACGTGAACCCGATAATGTCGAATTTCGCGAGTGGGTCATACGTTTCGAGCGCGTACAGGGGAATCCCATTTTCGCGCATAGCGGCGAGCATATCGGGGAACGGGAGAAATGCGCGTTCCGCCGACCAGCGGGGCTGTGTATTGACGAGTCCCGTTATAATTTTGAGTGCGATATTACTCATACCGACATCATAGCCATCGGGAAAACAGAAACAAAACCGATTACGTTTCGGCGCAAAGTCGGGCAAATGTCCAATTTTTTCGCCGCCAGTATAAAACGCGGGGCGCATAACGGATAACAATATTTTGTCGAGTGCGGTTTGGATAGTGCTGTTCATATATCCTCAATTCATAAAAAAGAAAAGCCCTTGATAGGACTTTTCAGCGTGACTTCCCTTTCGGGATAAGTCGCTCTACCGCAAAAACGCGAAGAGTTTTTTAGTGGAGCATTTTTTAGTGGTGTTGCGGTATAATATACCCTATATGTGGCGGTATGTCAATGGGTTTAGTCTGTTTTGTCGGGGGAATCAGTTGCTTGTTCTTCCAACACTCTCACCGCGTGTGTATTCTTAGCCATTTCGAGCAAACTGAAATCGTGTTCGTTTTCAACGTCAGCACGGTGCATTTTGTCCACACAATTCACAAACCAAGGGATTTTCCTGTCAAGCACAGTCAGCACACTCTGTAATTCGGCAAGACTCATAGGGTCACGCGATTTATAAACGGACTTTTCAATATGGTCGAACCCGAGTTCTTCAAGTCTTGTTTTAATTTGCTCGTAAGGTATCAAAGCATCGGGGAACACGACAGGTTGCCCCGCTTGCTTTAATTTGTCTTTTGATATATCAAAAGTTATAAGTTTGTGCTTTTCACGTCTTGCCATATTTATAACGCCAATCTCGGCTCGTTATGCAGAAAACGTCCGTATTTTTTTTGGGCTTTCAGGGTTTCCTCTTTGAAGTCCTCCTCGTAATCACCATCATACCAAGTCCATATATCGAGGTTATCCATAAACCAATCTATCTCGGAATATGCCATTTGAAACGCCGCAAAGGCGTTGTATTCGCCTTTTTTGCCCGTGCTTTGGTAAAAGCCTTTTCCGATTTTCGGAATATTGTGTTCTGAAAAATATTTATCTATCCGTGCGTACATTTTGTTGATGTCGTATTTGCCCTCGCGTTCAACTTTGCCTTCGTCAAACACTACTCGTATTTTCATAACTTGTTCTTGCATAAATCCACCTCGTAAATACACCTCGCATTATCATATCCCCTCGCCGAAAAAAAATCAACACTTCCATTAAAAAAAAAAGCGAGTATAATATAAATTACTTATGGAAATAAACATACACAATGCGTCGTTCGCGTACTGCGCGGGGACGGCGGCGCAATTACCGAAAACTACAATCCCCGAGATACTGTTTTCGGGGCGTAGTAATGTCGGGAAGTCCTCCCTGATAAACAAATTGCTTAACCGAAACGGGTTGGCGCGGACAAGTGCCCAGCCCGGTAAAACCGCGACTATTAACTTCTACAATATCGACGACAAACTGTATTTCGCCGATTTGCCGGGATACGGGTTCGCGAAAACAGGGGAGTGCGATAAGGCGCGTTGGAAACAACTCGTGGACGGTTACTTGACAGGGAGCCGCAATATCGCATTAGCAATACAACTTATCGACTTTCGCCGTACGGCAACCGCTGAGGACTTGACTATGCTCAAATACTTTCAAACAGAACATATCCCTACCCTCGCGGTGTACACTAAGTCGGATAAATTAAACCAAACAGAATTCGATAAACGCACCTCCGCTATCCCGACTGAATTGCCGAATGGTACACCTTTTATTGTATACTCAAAGATGTCGGGTACAGGGGTACAGGAGATATGGGAACGGGTGTCGTGCGTGTATCTCGATAAGGAGTAATATAATATAATAGGTGAATTTATGAAAACTAAGTGGTTTGTCAGAGTTGGCGCGGCGTTGCTTGCGCTGTTTATGCTGTTGTCGTTGGCGTTTAATTTTTTTGGCTAATAAGGCTATTAAAGGCTCTTAATTAAAGGGAAGTGTTTTGGTATTTACAGTCGAGGTTGGTTCGGATAATACGCGGCTTGATGTCGTGTTGTCGGGGGTTGGCGGCGTTACACGGAGTGCCGCCGCGCTTTGTATTGATAACGGCGCGTGTGCCGTTAATGGCGCGGTTGTCGGGAAATCGCATAAGGTCAAAGTGGGTGATGTTGTAGAATATTCACTCGCCGCGCCTTTGCAGTCTGACCTTGTTGCGCAGGATATTCCCCTCGATATTGTGTACGAGGACGAATATCTCATAGTCGTCAACAAACCAAAGGGTATGGTCGTCCACCCCGCTTCGGGTAACCCCAACGGTACACTCCTCAATGCGCTTTTGGCGCATACTTCCCTGTCGAATGTCAATGAGGGGCGACCAGGTATAGTACACCGTATCGACAAGGACACAAGCGGATTACTCCTCGTTGCGAAAACCGATACGGCGCATAATTCCCTCGCGGAACAGATAGCGGCGCATACTTGCGGACGGGTGTACGAGGGTGTAGTATGCGGTAATATCCGCGAGTCGGGTACAATAAGCGTACCCCTCGGGCGATGTATCCGCGACCGCAAAAAACGCGCCGCGTATCCCATTCCGCGCACGAATATCATAACCAAACATGCCGTCACGCACTACGCGCCGATAGCGGAATACAACGGGTTTACGCATACACGGTTCGTCCTCGAAACGGGGCGCACCCACCAAATACGCGTACACGCCGCGTATATTCGTCGCCCGATTCTCGGCGACACAGTATACGGCGGACGGGAATTAAACGGGTTGCACGGGCAGTGCCTGCACGCGAAACGTATCGAGTTTACCCACCCCGTGACGGGCGCGCGTATGGAATTTGACAGCGAATTGCCCGATTATTTTACGGACGTTATAAGGCGGATAGAGTTGTTTTAACGGCGGATAGAGTTGTTTTAACGGCGGATACCAAAAATTATTTTTAGGAAGTTTAACCCTCACATTGAAAAAATTTGAAAACGTACTTCTTGTCACGGACGTAGACGGGACACTTATAGACGACAACGCCGAAATTGGCGCGGATAACCTCGCGGCAATCGAATATTTTCGGCAACAAGGCGGTATATTTACGATCGCTACGGGGCGCGGTCAGCAAATGGCACAGTGCATAATAGACGAATTGCCCACGGATGTACCCGCCGTAATATTCAATGGGGCGGCAGTATACGATTACGTCAAGGACGATTTTGTATGGCAGTCATCGTTACAAACTGTCGGCGCGAAATATTTACGCGATTTTCTTGACGAGTTCCCCGACGTATGCGCGGAATATCTGTGCGGCAAGGACGTATATGTAGTACGGAAAAATGGGCTTGAAGAAGAGCATTTACGGCTCGGGAATATCAAACCGATTATCTGCGAATTAGAGGACATACCGATTGAACAGGGACTCAAAGCCTTGATAATCGCCGAACCGCATATTATTGAGAAGGCATACACGGGGATTAAAGACAGGCATTATGACACCGTGAACTGGGTACGCTCGGCACCGCAATATTTGGAGTTGCTCCCGAAAGGCACGTCCAAGGGCGACGGTATGCTGAAACTTATTGAATTACGCGATTTATCGGACTACACGATTGTGGCGGCAGGGGATTACCTGAACGACCTCGAAATGGTAGAGTACGCGGACATTGGCTTTGCGACAAGCAACGCGCACCCCGATTTGATAGCGGTTGCGGATTACGTTTGCAACGACAACAACCACGCCGCGATTGCCGATATTATCGATAAGTTGGACAGGGGTGATATTGAGTTGCATAAGGGTAAGGGGGAAAAGGGAGCAGTAATATTATAATCCCCCCCGACGGCTACATTGGGGGGCTGCATATTCACGAAAAGTATTCTTCTAACTGCCGTACTGTATCCTCATCGAGTACACGTTTCGGCACAGCCAAGCATATTCGCTTGTTGACGAGGAACGCATACACCTCCCCTAAATCCTCAAAATAAATCTCCTCTGTTGCACGCCCCACGGGTACGGGGTCGCCGCCGTCCTCTGACAAATCAATGCGGTTATCGTAAAACGCCGCTGTAATATCGGGGAAGTCCCCATTTAGTTTCACAAGCAATTTTTTGAATGCGCGAAACGGGCGCGTGTACATATTAACCCAGAACCAAGCCGCAAACAGTATCAGAAACCCATACACCGCCCACGCTTTTATATTGCTCGTGTCAGACGCTATGTAGAACACAGATACGCCGATTGCAATTACGCAAGCGACGGAGAGGGATACTATTTGCCGCATACCATTGCGGCGCGCGGCTTTGAGGAATACAGGGCGCAGTTCCTCAGGTGTGTTTTTATAGGATATGGAAAATAACATACATTCTCACAAGCGTAATTTTTTGTCAATGTACTTATGTCAATACTTTTCGTTAAGGAACTCTGTCGGTGTTAAAATAATCGGCTTGTCAATCACAACGTCTTGAAAATCCTTGTCGCCTGTAATCAAAATATCCATACCAGAAATAATAGCGGAAGGTAGTATCGGGTAATCGTTTTTGTCCCGTATTTTTACTTCGTGTTTTAGCAAACTCACAGTGGGAGTGAACACAAACTGATACGGCGCGTCTGCAAGAAATTCTTCCGTCCGATGTTTCATAGTCGGGAATTTTTTGGAAATTACACGCGCTAATTCTACCAAAGTGTAGGAACACAAAAACAATTCGTGACGTAAATATATTTTGTCAAACAACGAATTCATACGAGGATTTGGGAATGCAATTGCGGATATAAGAATATTCGTGTCAAGCATTATCTTCATATTGTTCGCTCCGTTCTTTCCATTCCTCAAAAACTTCTTGCCGTATCTCGTCAAGCATAGCAAACAAATCGTCCTCGTCTTTCAGACCAAGCCGTTCGGTTTCCCCTGCAAACGCCTCCTGCACTTTTTTTAATGCCGCCATTGCTTTATCTCTGACAGCGGTTCTGTCAGCCTTTTTGAACTCAATTTTGTCCCCTTCGACAATACCGAGTTGTTGTCGAGTTGCCTCGGATATGCGAACCAATCCACCCGCACCGACCTCCGCTACTTGCATTGTTTCATACATAACACACACCTCCTGTTTAACAATATATTATACCGCAATACGGTAATTTACGCTGTTACCTTACCACCGTGATACAATTCACGTCCTTGTCTTTCGTACCTGTAATGAACCCTCCGCTTGCCTTTGCCGACCTGATATAGTCTACTACTTCGGCGGTTATCAGTTCGCCGGGGGCAAGGCACGGTATCCCCGGTGGGTACACGTTTACAAATTCGCCCGACACGCGCCCCACAGTATCCGACAGTTTGATACTCTCTTTCGGCGAGTAGAATGCCGCGCTCGGTGTCATTGCCACTATTGGCGCGATATAGTCGAATATTTCCGCGCGGTTTACGGGGCGCGCGTATAACCGCTTAATCTCCGATAAAGCCGATATTAAACGGTCAATATCGCGTTCGCGGTCGCCGACTGATAAATACGCAAGGATATTGTGCATATCCCCGAACTCCGCTTGAATATTAAATTCGTCGCGGAGTATGTCGTATGTTTCCATTCCTGATAAGCCGAGTCCGCTCACGTTTATTACGAGTTTCGTGTCGTCAAACGCGTAAAACGCACTGCCTGCGGTTTGGTCGGCGCGTTCCGCCCCGTATGCGTAATATCCGCCCACGGTATTGATTTCTTCCCTTGCGTATCGGGCAAGTGCCTGTACTTTCGCGAATGTTTCCGCACCGCGTAGTGCAAGGTTACGCCGCGATATGTCGAGGCTTGATAATAGTAAATAATTCGCGCTCGTGGTTTGCGTAAGGTTGATAAATTGCCGTAATTTGTATTCGGGGAAACCGCTCCCCGACAACAACATTGAACTTTGGGTTAAACTTCCGCCGCTTTTGTGCATCGACACGGCAGTAATATCCGCGCCCGCCGCGATACCGCTTATCGGCATATCGCTCCCGAAATACAAATGCGTGCCGTGCGCCTCGTCCGCAATAACCGACAGTTGCCGCGAATGTGCGGCTTTGGTAAGCCGCGATATATCGGAACAAACCCCGTAATATGTCGGGTTGTTGATGAACACGGCGCGAGCATCGGGGTTTTCGTTCATTGCCTTTTCGAGCGCGGATAATGTGATACCCAAGGGGAACCCGAGTTCTTTATCAATATCGGGGCTGACGTATGCGGGTATGCCGCCGTTTAAGACGAGCGCATTCAGCGCGGATATGTGGACATTGCGCGGCAATATTATCTTCTCACCCGGTCGGAGTGCGGCGAATATAGCGGTTTGTACTGCGGCTGTCGTCCCCCCGACAATAAAAAAGGCATTTTCCGCGCCGAATGCACTTGCGG
>JAISLG010000165.1 GCA_031260615.1 Oscillospiraceae bacterium
GTCAATCAACGCCTCCCCGACTGCTGTACGAACAATGTCGTAATCATCGAGCGGATACTGTGACCGCACATAGAACAATACAGACACGCCGCCGCCCGCGAATGCGATAAGCACGGCTACTACAATTGAGAGCAACCGAAAGAATGCACTTTTCCCCTTTATTTTCACAACATTGTATCGGAGTTCGTTTTCTTCTTCTTCGATTTCGAGTTGTTCAATCTTGTCCCCGAATTCCTTATCAAAGGACAATTCGAGTTCTTCGTCCGTCGGTATCCTATCCGCAAATTCGGGAACGCCCCCGTCTGGAATGTCGATTGTCGTAACGGGAATCGGGTTTTCCCGTTTCGCGAGTACGGGTGATGGCGCAGGTACTGATTTAAGCAGGTCGCTTAAATCGGTTTCATCATTCTTCATTATGTTTAATCCTTTTGGGAGTGGGAGTTGTTTCGGCGCGACATGGGATTGCTCGGAAAACGGTTTGAGTTCTGGTTCGGGTATTGGTTCAGGTTCTGGTTCAGGTTCTGGTATTGGTTCAGTTTCAGGTTCAGGTATTGGTTCAGGTTCTGGTATTGGTTCGGGTGTTGTTTCAGGTTCAGGTTCGGGTGTCGGTTCGGGTGTTGGCTCAGGTGTCGGTTCTGGTATTGGTTCAGGTGTTGGTTCGGGTGTCGGCTCGGGTTCGGTTTCGTCCTCGTCCTCATCGTCAATGCGTCTTGGTTCGGTGTCGGTGTCGTCAATACGCCTTGGAACGGTTGGTTCGGATATTGGGGCGGATATTGGGGCGGTTGGTTCGGGTGTTATATCCTCTGTTTGCGTTATTTCGTCTGTTTTCGCAGTTTCCTCGACAGGTATAGTATCCTCGATAGGTTTTGCAAATGAGGATTTATCGGCGAGTTTCATTTTACGGCGTTGTCTGCGTTTTTCCCCGATAATATCGGACAAATCGTCGTCATCATCATCATCATCATCTGGCACAAATTCGATTACGCCACCGAGTCTCATAGCCTCCAACTCGGCTTCGCTTAATTCCTCACTATGTTTAATCTTTGTTCGCGTACCCTTTGGTATTACAATAGACGGTTCTTCAAAATCCTCGTCGTCGCCGTCGTCAAAATCGTCTTTGTTCTCGAACAATTTATTGATAGCGTCGCGGTTGCCCTTCACACGGGTCGCGGCGGGAGTACCCGCTTCGGGGCTGTCGTACAGTTTTACTATCGTTTCGGGCGTAATTTTCGGGGCGGTTACATTGACGGGTTGCACGACTGCCTGTGTATTATTTTTTTTGCTACGCGAAAACAAACCCGACTTCCGTTCTGTTATCGAACGGGGGTTATCGGCGGACTGCCCTGCGACCATTGCACCGCACACCGAGCAATACGCGGAATTCACGGGGATATGCACCCCACAACTCGGACAAGGGAACGTCTTTACTTTCATTTACTAAAACGCGGAAACCTTAAAGTAATCAAACTTATTATTGCAATGCGTGTACATTTAAGTATAATCATATACAATTATAGTCTTTGTATACCTTTTGTCAAATACACTTGCAACATAATGCAAGGTAAATATTATGAAAAAGAAAAAATTCGATAGTTTCGATGTTGCAGTAATTGGCGGCGGAGCGGCGGGACTGACGGCGGCGATATTCGCGGCGCGCGAGGGAGCGACTGTTGTCGTGTTGGAAAAAAATTCTCGCGTGGGCAAGAAGATACTTATAACGGGTAGCGGTCGATGTAATCTGTCGAACATTACCCTTGACTATGACTGGCAGTTGATGTTCCGTCCTGAAATCAAAAAGCAAGTATTACGCGGAGTGCAGTCGTCAAAATTTTTGGTTGATCTCTCGCATTACTACACATCGTCATACATCTCCGACATTAAGAACTCCCCCGCGAACTACGACAATGCGCTTATCGAGCATATTTTTTCCGAAACTCTGACGGCTAAGGAATTTTTCAAGCAATTAGGTCTGAAAACGATAATAGACGAGGATGGGAGAATGTACCCGCACTCGTCGTCGGCGGTAAGCGTATTAGATGCGTTACGGTTGGAATGCGCGAAACTCGGCGTAGTGGAGAATGTATCATATTTTGTAGACACAATCGAGGGTCGTGACGGTGAATTTTATATTACACCTGTTGACGGGTCGCCTGCCGAAAAAAAAGTAACGCGTGTTAAGAAGATGATAATAGCGACGGGTGCGCCGTCACACGTTGCGAACAATACGGTGAACGCACTGACATCAAACTACACAGACGACTCCGGCGGATTTTCCGCACTCAAATTCGCGGCGAGCGTGGGAGTGAAAACCACTCCATTTTACCCCGTACTCTGCCCTGTTAAGACGGACAAAAAACTTGCATTGCCTGTCAAGGGGTTGCGAGTACGCGCGGATTGCCGCATACTAAACGGGAACAGGGCATTGTTATCAGAAATCGGCGAGGTACAATTCGGCGACGATTATTTATCGGGGGTGTGCATAATGAATCTTTCCCGATACATCTCGGACGAATACGTCAAGAGCGTATCGGTTGCGCGGAAGAACGGCGGCGATGTATCGGATTATTTTGGGACACCAGAAATATCACTTGACCTTACCCCCGACTTTTCATTATACACGCTGAAAAAGGAACTTACTGCGATTGCGACGATACGCGAGAGTGTTAAATTGGAGGAGTTTCTCACGGGGTTGTTTAACAAACGTGTGGGGAACGAGATACTTAAAACGGCAATCCCAGATGTTAAACTTAACACGATAGTGAACACACTGACGGAGCATCAGTTATCGGAAATCGCAGATGTAATCAAAGACTGGCGTTTCCCGATATACGGGGTACACAGTTGGGATATGGCGCAAGCGGCGGGGGGTGGCGTATTATTATCGGAGTTGAACCGCGACTTGCAGGCACGCTCCTCAAACGGAGTGTATTTTGTGGGCGAGGCAGTCGACATACACGGGGATTGTGGCGGCTACAACCTGTCGTGGGCGTGGGTTAGCGGTGAAACTGCGGGGCGTGCGGCAGGGAAGGCGGTTATCGAGGGTATTGAGCCGAGCCAAGAATTGCACGACCTTATCGACCAGAAAAATATGTAACGGGCAAGAGGGCTTATGTTGGGTAAGGCGGCGATTGCCCACGAGTGTTGGTATGGTATTGATAGCGAATATTGTTGACTATGCGATTACGAGAAACGGGGCGATGTGGACATCGCCCCCTACACAAGTGTTGGTATGGTATTGATAACGGATATTGTTGACTATGCGATTATGAGAAACGGGGCGATGTGGACATCGCCCCCTGTTGGTATGGTATTGATAACGGATATTGTTGACTGTGCGATTACGAGAAACGGGGCGATGTGGACATCGCCCCCTACACGAGTGTTGGTATGGTATTGATACTTGTTGCCATTTTCCTTATAGTCTTGCTAATTGCTTTTCTATGCTTTTCTCGTTTATCGCTCCACTTTTCCTGTACTTGACCTTGCCCCCCTTGGTAATAAACACACTTTCGGGAGCGGTGAACACATCGAATGCACGCCGCCCGTCGCCGTGGACATCGAAATATATCGGGAAAGTGCAACTATGGGTCGCTTCAAATTCTGCCGCTGACTTCTTACTGTCGGACAGTGTGCCTGTTAAATTCATTGCAAGGAAGTTGATATTCCCCTTGTATTTGCCGTACATATTCTCGATATACGCAAATTCCTTGTCGCAGTCGGCGGAGTTGCTCACCCAAAAATATAGATAACACGGTTTTTCAAAAAACTCCGCGAGGGTCATAGTATTCCCTCCGCCGTCCTCGAAACGGAAGTCGGGTGCTTCGGGCAGATTATAGTATTCGGTCGCGGACTGCGTGCAGTCGCCGCAAGCAATACTCGCGTAACTCTCGTTGTAATCGGCGGGTTTCGGCTTGGGTGCGGACTTGTCGCCTATATTCGCGTTGTTCAGGTAGTGCTTAATTGCATACACGCCGCCGATAACAGCCGCCGCCGCTGTAAGGATAAAAGACTTTTTCGCTAAGGTCATTTTGTTTCCCCTAATATTTAATTTTACTGTTGTTAGTGTTTACGCGGTTTGAAAAAAATATTTTGGAAATATGCGCCTATCGGGATACACATTGCGGTATAAAAAAAACAGACTGCTTATAAAAAGCAGTCTGCGTAATCAACTTAACGAATTACAAGCGGTGTATAATTACGCTTTCTGTTTCGAGAAACAATCAGAGCAATATACGGGACGGTCGTCGCGAGGACGGAACGGGAGTTTAGCCTCTCCGCCACATTCAGCGCAAGTAGCAATGAAAAATTCACGGTTGCCGCCTCGGCTACCGTTCTTCTTTGCATCACGACAATTTTTACAACGAGAAGGCTCGTTAGTGAAACCTTTTTCCTTGTAAAATTCCTGCTCGCCAGCAGTAAAGACGAACTCATCGCCGCAATCCTTACATATAAGGGTTTTATCCTGGAACATTTATACCTCTATGGTTATTTTGTTGCCGAAACAATATGTAGTTACCGCCCCGCCAGATAAAATCCCTGCGTACCCGTAAATACAACCGTTCGCGCTTGTTTTGATTATTATACCACCTAAAAACCGTTTGTCAATAGGCTTTTTGTCATAGTTTGATGTTTTTTTGAATATAATTTTTATGTGAAACAAAAACTTGTATATGCTGTATCCGCGATTTTCGCGGTATCTCTCGGGATAATCTACATTCTCGATGCCCGGAACATCACCTCGGCAATTGGCGATGCAATCGACATTTGCCTTTATACAATATGCCCGTCCCTGTTCGGGTATATGTTTGTTGGGTCATTTTTGGTGCGAACAGGGTTGTCGGGGGTTGTGTTCAAACCCCTGTATTTCCTGTTCGGTCGGTTGTTTCGGTTCACTGAGGAGGAATTTTCCATATTCGTGCTGAGTTTGGTCGGCGGTTATCCGCTCGGCGCAAGACTAACCGCCGAGTATATACCCGATACCAATACACGCGCTAAGTTCCGCGCGTTTTGCTATTGCCCGTCGCCACCGTTTATTATCGGTGTAATCGGGTATGGGGTGTTCGGCAGTCAGGCAATCGGGGTGCGGTGTTGGCTGTGTTGTGTATTCGGGTGCGTGTGTTACGCGCTGTTCACGCGGCGTAATGCTATGCCTGTGTCGGAAAAGACACCATTATTATATAATACACGCGTGTCCGATGCAATAATAAAAAGTGTGAATTCGGCAGGGGTCGGGTTGTTCTATGTGTCCGCTATGATTGTCTTTTTTAGCACTGTAAAGGAAGCACTCCGCTGTACTCTCGCCGCAATCGGGCTTAATCTCCCCGATACCGCACGGCAAATTATATTCTCCCTCCTCGAAATATCGTCCGTGAAAAATGTCAATGCCGCGTTTAATCCCGAAATAATATTCATATTCTGTGCGGCGTTGTCCTCATTCGGGGGGCTTTGCGTTGCGTTCCAAGTATTGTCGCTGTCGGGCGGCGGTGTGAATACTATGCGGTTTTTTGGCGCGCGCCTCGCCTCAGCAATGCTCGCGGCTTTTGCGGCGGCGGTGTCACTCGAAATATCCCCAATAATCCCCAATATCCGCTCCGTCACGGGGATTATATTCTCCAAAACAGGTTCGCCATACCCAAGTATCGCCCTCCTCGCTATGTGCCTACTCGTCTGCATAGGGGAAAAACAGGCAATTCCCAAGCCAAAAATTACATCTAATAAACCCTCTCAACTCGGCTTATACTAAAATCACAGCCGAAAACGCTGTATTATTTTCTCCTCCGAAACTTTTTTTCGTCGGGCAGCCGCTCGCCGAATAATGGTGGGCGGGGCGAAAAAAAGGAGAATACTATGGCTACCAAACAGAATAAAACAAGCCTTGAAGCCATTAAGGTTCAAGCCGCGTCCGAAGTCGGCGTGCCGCTCAAACAAAACGGATACAACGGCGATTTATCCTCCAAACAGGCAGGGCAAATCGGCGGTCAAATGGTTAAAAAAATCGTGCAGAATTACGAGAACACAAACAAGTAACCACGCGGCAAAACGCACACGCGACGGCTGTTTCAAATCAGCCGCCGCGTAATTTTTTTGCGTGTCAAAAAAAAATTCACAAAAAAATGTAAACTTTTTGGGCAGACTGCCGATAATAATAGTGTTGAAAAGGAAAGTTGCCATAAGCACGGACGCGACAGGCACTGTAAAAAAAACAAAAGTTTAAGGAGTATCTTACTATGGCAATGGTCGTCCAACACAATATGAACGCGATAACCGCGAATAATAAACTCGCTGTCAATGTACGCGAGCAGAAAAAATCCAGCGAAAAACTTTCATCAGGTTATAGAATCAACAAGGCGGCTGACAACGCGGCAGGTTTGGCTATAT
>JAISLG010000013.1 GCA_031260615.1 Oscillospiraceae bacterium
GTAGTACATTGCCGTACGGTTTTCCGTTTCGGGTGGGTCGATATACATTACTATGCGGTAGTGTCGGTCGGGGGAGTACAGGTAATCGTCTGACCGCATAGAATAATCAGGCGGCATTAACGGCACTGTTATCTTGAAAATTGCCATTACCTTAAACCCGATTACCGCGCAGACGAACATAACCGCGTATAGGGTAAAGAATACTGTTTTTGTCGTTTCGTTCGCCTTGCTGAAACACAATATAAACGTGGATACTATCAGCGGAGGGAGTATCGCAAAGTAATTCGAGAAGTCCGTCATAATAAACAAGACGAGTATACAAGGGTGTAGCAAAAACGAACATATTTGCGTGGCTATACTAAGCCGCGAATAGAACATTAACAGGCAGAAAAACAGGTTTACCATAAGATACAGCGCGAACAGCGAAACGGGGTTGGTGAATGTGATGATATGCGTATAAAAGTCCTTGGCTACCCCGAAAATGAACAGCAAATACCATATAGAGGAAAAGCCTACAATTTGCCGTGTCCAAAAGTTTTTGTACACCTTGCCCACAATGCGCCAAAAGTCGAATTTGCCCGGCAACTTTGCGCTGTGTACTTCTATGTTTTCTATATTTTCCATATTCTCTTTTCGTTTTTGAATTTTAGAAAGGATTTCCAAATCGCCCCTCAATGCCTAATACCGTTATTCACTCCAAATACACTATCGTTGCGCCGTCGCCGCCCTCGCCGTCGCCGCCCAACCGATACGATTCCACATAACTCTGCCGTTTGAGGTGTTCTCCAATATTCCGCCGTAATATCCCCTCGCCTTTGCCGTGTATTATCGTGAACGATGTCATACCGTTTATTATACAGTTATCCATATATTTGTCCACTATCGGTATCGCCTCGTCCGTATTCATACCGCGTACGTCTATGCTATTCGGGCGCGATACATTGTCGTCTTTATTCGCGTGGGCGTGGGTATTGTTATCCCCTCGCCGTTTCAAGCGTGACGGCGTAATCGGGTGTATTGCCGCCTCGCGGTGCATTGCCGCATAGTCCGTCTTTTGCAAGGGTTTCACGGTAATCGGTTGTGTCAGGCTACAACGGGATATATCCGTCCGTATCTTCGCCGAACCGCATTGCACAACGCACCGTTCCCCGTTGATACCCGTGATTACACCCGTACTGTTCGTGTCCGATATAATAACTGTGTCGCCCACTTTCAATGGGCGTTCGGGAGGCTTGGGACTATCTGTGCTTTGGTCGGGGTTCGCAAGGTCAAGCAATTTGTCAATACCCCGTTCAAGCCGCCTGTTTAATTGCTTGGTTGTCAGGCTTCCACTATCGTTTATTGTGTCGGCAAGTTCCGCTAATAATACCTCCCCTTGCCGTTTAATCTCCGATATTGCCGCCGCGCCGTCACTTTTAATATCGGTTAATGCACGTTCCTTTTTCTTGTCGAATGTCGCGATTTGCTTTTGTAGTTCATCATACCGCGCTTGCGTTTCATTCGCTAATTCCTCCGCTTGCCGCCGTAATTTGTCGAGTTCACTCTCCTTTAACCGCAACCCCGCAATCGTATCACTAAAATACCTGTCCTTTTCCCCGATGTAACTCTCCGCCCGTTCAATAATACGGGTAGGCAAACCTATCCGCGCCGCGATTGAAAACGCGTCCGATTTCCCGGGCAACCCCGTTATAAGCCGATAAGTCGGGGATAATGTTTCGGGGTCGAAACCGCAAGCAGCGTTTACTACGCCATTCTCGCGGACAGCAAATTCCTTCACCTCGTCATAATGCGTGGTTGCAAACGTAAGCGCGTTGTCATTCCTATGCAACTCATCAAGCACTGCCACGGCGATTGCCGCACCCTCTTTCGGGTCAGTACCCGCCCCCAACTCATCGAGTAATACTAAACACGGCGCACCGTTACCCGTATTCTCGATAATTCGTATGATATTATACAAATGCCCCGAAAAGGTAGACAAACTCTGTGTTAAATCCTGTCCGTCACCGATGTCGGCGTATACATTGCCGAAAAAGCCTATTTCACTCCTGTCGCCTGCGGGTATCGGCATACCCGACAGTGCCATTAACGTGAGTATCCCGACTGTTTTAATAGCGGCTGTTTTACCGCCCGTATTCGGACCTGTGATAACGAATACATTGCCGTCTTTGGTATCAATGTCGATTGGTACGGGGTTTTTGATTTGTTTGATAAGCAACGGGTGACGTGCTTTTTTAAGCGTAATCTTCGGTGTATCGGTTATTATAGGTCTACCCGATTTAGTCGCGGCGGCATACGAGGCTTTCGCGAACAATATTTCGAGTTTAAGCGAATTACGGATATTCGCGGCGAGCAGTTCAGATATTAAACGGACACGCTCCGAAAACGCCTTGATAATGCGGTCAATCTCGGATTTCTCCGCGGCTTTCAGTTCGCGTATTGCATTATTGCCCTCGACGACTTCCATAGGCTCGATAAACAAACTACGCCCCGACGAGGACACATCGTGAACCAAACCGCTAATTTTGCCGCGATACTCGGCTTTGACGGGTACAACGTACCGCCCATTACGCGTGGTAACGATATTTTCGCGGAGATACGCGCTTTTTTCGCCGCCCGTAATATCGTTGAGGTCGTCGCGTAGTTTCTTACCCGCGCTATAAATTGCCTGTCGTATGCGTTTTAACTCGGGACTTGCATCGTCGGCGAGTTCCTCTTCGGATATTATTGCCTTATCGAGTTCGGCATAAAATTCCCGTTCGGGGTGCAACTCGGTGAAGTAATTGTACAGCAAATTAAGCCCCGACAGGCACGCCGCCTTATAGTCGAGGAGTGTCCTGACTTGCCCCAGCAATGCCTTAACGCCGAGCAAATCGCCGAGTGACAGCACGCCGCCGCTAATGGCGCGGTTAATGACTTCGGGCAATTCAACCAACCGCTTGCTATCAGAAAATCTCGGTGCGCCATATTTGCATACAAGCGTGTATGCCTCATCGGTACGGTCAAGTTCACGCTCCAACGCCTCTTTGTCGCGCTTAGGCTTAAACGCCGTAATAGCCGCCTTTGCGGCTTGACTTGCTGCGTACTCGGCGCACAGTTCCAAGACCTTGGGAAACTCTAATTCTATCAAAACACTCCTACACACACAGACAACACACAGACAACACACAGACAACAGTCGCAAAGAGAACGAGGGGCAACGCCTATTTCTTAACCGAGGGGCTTTGCCCCCTCGACCCCCACGGGGGGCTTTGCCCCCTCGACCCCCACTTCTTTCTTTTTCTTTCGCGAAAGAAAAAGAAAGAAGCAAAGAAAAAGAAAGCCTTGAAGCGGCGATTGCTACCAAATTTATTTAGAGGGGTTAGGTCGTTGCAGTGTCAAGTGACGGCAAACGCAAATGTTATTTTTTTTTACAACACGCACGACAAAACATAAATGTGTCGTGTAGGGGGCGATGTCCACATCGCCCCGTG
>JAISLG010000087.1 GCA_031260615.1 Oscillospiraceae bacterium
ATATTTTATCGAGGGGGGAGTTTATTGTCGCCTTATTCATATTCCACGACATTTACCCAACTGTCGAGCAATGCCTTTTCTGTCGCAATCCGTTTTACACTCTGACTCGCCGCGATAATCGGAAGCCATTCTTGTACATATTGCTTTGCCAAATCCGCCGTTTCCGTGAACAGGTTCAGGTATTTTTTAGCCCGTTCGGATTCGCCCTGCAAGCGGAATACCAAGTACGAGCGCGCAACATCTGCCGCCGCCGTGCCTTGGGTTGCGTGCGCCCAGTCGATAACGTAAAGTTCGTCGTCGGGGGTTACTATAATGTTCGATGGGCAAAAATCCCCGTGGCAGAGATTACCGCTGTTCGGTTTCGATGACAAGCGCGTTTGTAACTCGTACCGTATCGTCGCGTTGTAATCGGTTTGGTCTATTTTGCTCCCCATTTTGTCTTTCAACTTTTTGAGGAACGGGGCGTTGTGATTGTGAATTTGTATCTGTAATTCCACAAACCGTTTCAAGTATTCCGCCTCTTTTTCGGGGTTGTCGCGGATAATGTGCGACATTGACTTGCCCGGGATAAAGTCGGTTATTATCGCCCATTTGCCGTCTACTTTTGTTACTTCGCGGAGTTTCGGAACAGGCAAATCCGACTCCTCAACACGCGCTAAGTTTAATGCCTCATTCAGTATGTCCGCCTTTGAAAACGCCTCGTCAAATATCTTTATCAACTTGTCGCCGTCACGATAAATTGTTTTGTGGTCGCGCTCGGCAAGTAAATTTTCAAGGTTCATTTTGTACCTCAGTTATAATTTTTCGGGTAATCGTCAACAACAATCCTTTGCCTTTTTATTTAGATTTGCCGTAGTAGGCATTCAAGTACATCTGCTTTAATTCGGCTGCTAACGGGTATCTCGGGTTTGCACCCGTGCATTGGTCGTCAAACGCCGCAAGTGACATCTCGTCGAGTTGGTCGAGGAAAATCTTTTCGTCCACCCCATAATCCGCGATTGTTGCTTTGATACCGATTTGCTGTTTCAGGAGTGTTACCCGCTCAGTCAATGCGGTTACCTTTTCGGTATCTGTCGCCGAGTTCGCGATAAGCCCTAACTTAACGGCGAATTTCGCGTACTTCGCTTTCGTGTCGGGGTATTCGTGGCGGCTGAAAGCCGCTTGCTTTGTCGGGGTTTCCGAGCTGTTGAAGTTTATTACTTCATTGAGCAACAACGCGTTTGCGATACCGTGCGGTATATGGTGGTAACTGCCGAGTTTGTGCGCCATTGAATGGCATACGCCGAGGAATGCGTTTGCGAATGCCATACCTGCGGCGGTTGCCGCGTATGCCGTCTTTTCGCGTGCAATAATGTCCGCGCCGTCATCGTATGCTTTCGGGAGATACTCGAATATCGTTTCAGCGGCTTGTGTTGCCAACCCGTCCGTGAAGTCCGTTGCCATTATAGACGCGTATGCTTCGAGCGCGTGGGATAACGCGTCAATACCGCTTGCGGCAGTAAGCGATTTTGGTGCGCCCGTCATCAAATTTGCGTCAACTATCGCAATATTCGGTAGCAATTCATAATCCGCGAGGGGATATTTTAACCCGTTGTCGGTTATTACCGCGAACGGCGTAACCTCCGTACCCGTCCCCGCAGTAGTCGGGATTGCTATAAATGTTGCTTTCACGCCGAGTTTCGGGAACGTGTAAATACGTTTGCGAATATCGGAAAATCTTGCCGCCATATCGGAAAAATCTGCCTCAGGGTGTTCGTACAACACCCACATAATCTTAGCCGCGTCAATTGCCGAGCCGCCGCCGAGTGCGATTATCGCGTCGGGAGCAAACGCAGTCAGCAATTTCGCGCCCGCCTTGGCACTGTCAAGTGTCGGGTCGGGTTCAATATCAAAGAATACCGAATATGGTATATCGAGTTCCTCCAACCTGTCCGTAACAGGCTTTGCGAATCCGTTTTTATACAGGAAATTATCCGTGACGAGGAACACGCGTTTTTTATTGTATTCGTCTTTGAGTTCGGCGAGTGCGAGTGACAGCGAACCCGTTTCGGTATATATTTTCGAGGGTGTTCTGAACCAGAGCATATTCTTCCTCCGTTTGGCAACCGTCTTGATATTAAGCAAATGCGACACGCCGACATTCCCCGAAACGGAGTTGCCGCCCCACGAACCGCACCCGAGTGTAAGTGACGGGGGCAAGCCGAAGTTATACATATCGCCGATACCGCCTTGTGACGACGGGGTATTGAGGAGTATGCGGCACGTTTTCATTTTTTCCGCGAACAGAGCGAATTTATCGCCTTCGGTACGTTCATTAAGGTACACGCTTGACGTATGCCCGTAACCGCCGTCCTCGACCAAATGTTCGGCGATTTCAATGGCGTTCTCGAAGTTATCGGCTTTGTAGAACGCGAGAACGGGGGATAATTTTTCGTGGGCGAACTCCTCCGCTGTTGTGAAGTCGGTAACTTCCCCGATTAGTATTTTGGTATTTTCGGGAACGGTGACACCCGACAGTGCCGCAATTTTGTGTGCGGTTTGCCCAACAATCTGCGCGTTCACCGACCCGTTGATTATGATAATCTCGCGGACTTTTGCGATTTCGTTTTCGGACAGGAAGTAGCAGCCGCGATATTCAAACTCGGCTTTCACAGCGTCATACACGGTCTTATCCACGACAACGGATTGTTCCGACGCGCAAATCATACCGTTGTCGAAAGTCTTGGAGAGGATAATCGAACTTACAGCGAGTTTGATATTAGCGGACGAGTCGATAATTGCGGGGGTATTCCCGGCACCGACCCCGATAGCGGGTTTGCCGCTTGAATATGCGGCTTTTACCATACCTGGGCCGCCTGTCGCGAGTATTATATCGGCTTCTTTCATAACGAGGTTTGAGAGAGCCAAACTGGGTACGTCAATCCACCCGATTAACCCAACGGGAGCCCCTGCTTTTTCGGCGGCTTCCTTTACTATACGGGCGGCTTCGATAGTAGATTTTTTTGCTCGCGGGTGTGGGGATATAACAATTCCGTTACGGGTTTTGAGGGCGAGGAGTGTTTTGAAAATAGCGGTAGACGTGGGGTTAGTAGTGGGGATAACGGCGGCGATTACACCGATAGGCGCGGCTATTTTTTCGATACCCGCGGCATCGTCGGATTCAATTACGCCGACGGTTTTTGTATTTTTGTATGTGTTATAGATATACTCGGCGGCGTACTGGTTTTTGATAACCTTATCCTCGAACACACCCATACCGGTTTCGTCGACGGCGGCGCGCGCAAGGGGTATCCGCGCCTCACTTGCGGCGAGCGCGGCGGCTTTGAATATTTTATCGACCTCGGTTTGCGAGAACTCCGAATACGCGGCTTGCGCTTGCTTGATATTCGCGATTAACTCCGCTAATTGTTCGGGGGTTTCTGTTTTTATCGGCATTTACTTTTCTCCTTTGCCTATAATATGGGATACTGGTATTGTAACGCTTATCGTGGGAAATTTCAAGGGTGTGTGAATTTTAGAACCCGTCAAACCTGTTCGTGTGTCAATGATAAGTGAAAGAATCGAGTCCAAAACGTAAAAGAATAAAAACCCCGACTTTTCGCTTCCTTTTGGGAGCAAATTAAAATACTCCCCCTCTCTTACATATCCCACAAACTAATCTGCGCCGACATTTGAAGCCCCTCGAAGAAGCCCATAACGTCCATTACCTCGCGGAGTGTATCGTTTATTCCCGCCTTCACCGACAATTCGTCAGCCGCGTTGTAATCGCCCGACTTCACAACCTCATACAATGTCTGCGCCGCCTTCGCGCCGCACCCCGCAATCGCCGTGTACGGCAACCGTATTCCGTTTTCGTCCTCGTCCACTACATACTCCACAGGGTCGGATTTATTGTACCTCGGAGGTAAAAACTTTATTCCGCGCGATAACATCTCATATACAAGTACAAGCGCGTCTTTTTCCGCCGCGTCTTTGGCAGTCGGTTTCTTAATTGCGTCAAGCTCCGATATGCGGTTCGTAATCTCCGTTTTGTCGTTCGCGGCAACTGTTCTGATGTCAAATGTTCCCGTGTGTTTGAGGAGTATCGCCGCGTAAAAATATACGGGCTTGTATACCTTGAACCAACCCAACTTGACCGCCCCCGTAACATACGCCGCCGCGTGCGCTTTCGGGAACATATACTTTATTTTAAGGCACGACTTCACATACCAGTCAGGTATATTATTGCCCTTAAACGCATTGTATATGTCCTCGTTAAATTCCTTTTTCGCCTTGCCTTTCCGTGTAAATTCCATAATCTTGAACGCAAGCGATGGTTCCATTCCCTTGTCGATAAGATAAACCATAATATCGTCGCGCGTTCCGATTACGTCCGATATTGTACAAGTTCCGTTCTTAATTAACTCCTCCGCGTTGCCGAGCCATACATCCGTTCCGTGCGATAACCCCGATATTTGTAATAGGTCGGCAAAGGTTTTCGGTTTCGCCCCTTTAAGCATCTTCATTACAAACGGCGTTCCGAATTCGGGTATCCCAAATGTTCCGTATTCGATTAACGGGTCGTTTTCAATACCGAGTGCGCTTGTGCCCGCAAATAAAGATAATACCTTTTCGTCTGCCGGGGGGACGTCAGATATATTCATTCCTGTGTGGTCTTGCAAATATTTGTATAATGTCGGTACATCGTGTCCGAGTTCGTCCAGTTTCAGTATAGTGTCGTGTAACGCGTGGAAGTCAAAATGCGTTGTGATATTGTCACTGTCCTTTTTATCGGCAGGGTGCTGTACGGGCGTGAAGTCGTATACTTCGTATTCGGCAGGTACAACTACCATTCCCCCGGGGTGTTGCCCCGTAGTCCGCTTGATACCCGCGCAACCCGCGGATAACCGCGCAATCTCCGCGTTATTAAGGTTTATACCGTGGTTCTCCCCGTATTCCTTTACCCACGGGAATACTGTCTTTTCCTGTATGGCGGATATTGTACCCGCCTTGAACACCTTGTCTTTCCCGAACAGTTCCTCCGTGTATCGGTGTATTGCACTCTGCACGTCGCCGCTGAAATTGAGGTCAATATCGGGGGCTTTGTCGCCCTTGAATCCGAGGAATGTTTCAAAGGGTATGTCTTGTCCGTCACCGATTAACGGGTGTCCGCAATCAGGGCAATTTTTAGGAGGCAAGTCAAACCCCGATTGTATTTTTGTCTGTTCCTTGTCGATGAAGTCGGAGTACGCGCACTTGGGGCAGCGGTAATGGGGGGGGAGCGCGTTGACTTCCGATATACCGAGAAAATACGCGGCAACGGACGACCCGACAGACCCTCGCGACCCGACAAGATACCCCATTTCGTTGGATTTCGCCACGAGTTTCTGCGCAATCATATACAGCACCGCAAACCCGTATTTGATAATCGCGTCCACTTCCTTTTGGACACGCGCCTTTACAAGTTCGGGAGCATTGTCAAACGTACCGTCCTTTGAATACTGCTTGCCTGTCGTTTCCGCGATAATGCGTTGTAAGTCCTCGACCGCCCCAGGTAGTGACGGGGTATACGTTCCTTTCGGAATGGGGCGAAATACTTCGATACTGTCCGCGATTTTGCGCGGATTGGTTATGACAATCTCGGTACGTTTCGGTTCGTCAAGGTAGTTGAATTCCGCGAGCATCTCATCCGTTGTGCGGTAGTAAATTGGGGGCTGTTCCGCCGCGTCCGAGTATTTCATTCCGATTTGGAGTATCTCGCGGAACACGGCATCGGACGGTTCTTTGAAATGCACATCACCCGTAGCGCACACGGGGATATTCAACTTCTCGCCGAGCGCGATTATTTTACGGTTGAGCGCGATTAAATCATCGTTTGACTTCGCGAATTTTGCTCCGCTATTGTCGTCCGTATTGCGTAACATAAACGCGTTGTTGCCGAGTGGTTGCACTTCGAGGTAGTCGTAATACTTCGCGATACGTTCTTGCAATTCAGTTGGCTCGTCCTCATACACGGCAGTGAATAACTCGCCCTGTTCGCAAGCCGACCCAAGTATTAACCCGTCACGGTGGCTGTCCAGCACCGAGCGCGGTATTAACGGGTGTTTGTAGTAATAGTCGAGGTTTGAATACGACACTAACTTGTATAGATTTTTGAGTCCTGTTTGGTTTTTGACGAGGATACAGATATGGTATCTTTTAGCCTTGGATATGTCATAGGTATCTTCCGAATCATCGACAAGGTACCCTTCTACCCCGTATATTACCTTAAACGGAGTATCGGGGTTTTTGTATTTAATATCCTCAAACGCGTTCATCGCTTCGGGGTAACACTGCAAGTTCCCGTGGTCGGTGAACGCAACTCCGGCGTGTCCCCACGCGTATGCTTGTTTAACATACTCGGCGGCGGAATTAACCGCGTCCATAGCGGACATATTCGTATGCAAGTGGAGTTCTACACGCTTATCGGGGGCGTTATCCTCGCGCGACTTAAATTCCTTTTCACACTCGGCGATTGCGCTTGGCTCGAACAGCAATTCCCCTGCGAAGTCGTCGTAATTCGCTTTGCCATCCGCGATAATGAAGTTACCTTTTTTGAGGAAGTCGAAGTCGTCCGCATCCTCGGTGTCTATGAATAATTTTACGGTCAACGCGGACGTGCCGTCGAATATATCGGCGGTGAGTATAGTTTTATTAAAGGGGGTGCCGTCTTTTTTCTTATCAATATCGCGGCGGTTGACGGATATGATACCGCCTTTGATAACGCCGACTTGCCCCGACGTATTCATTTCTTTTAAGGGGACAATCTCACCGTTTATTTTTTCTTTGGAGAGTAATTTAACTTTACGGTGGCGGCGCGGCTTGTCGCCGTTATTATACGCGTTGTATCCGCCGTTATTGCCGCCGTTATCGGGCGGCGGCGAGGGCGTGGTATTATCGACTATGCCGAACAGTTTTTTAAGCAATTGCCGATGCGCTTTCCCCGCCATATCAGGCGGTATGCCCTTGGCTTTGATTAACTCAGACAACTCCTCGTCATAGGCGGGCGTATACATCGCTTCTGCATATTCGGGGTACAGATTAACCTTATTTATTTCGAGGGAATTGGCTATAAACTTCTCCGCCGCAAGCAAATCGGCGGCGGAGATAAGTACATTACTGTCGGCGGTAAGGTCGAGTTTGCGCTCGTATTGGTAATACTTGGCTTCAACGATTACTGCCTCCGCACACGAGCGTATGTCGGGAAAATACAAGGATAGTTTATTCATAAGTATATTGTATTTGAATTAGGGGGTGGTGTCAATCGTTGTCTAATGGCAACACTACTTGTTAGTAGTGTTGCCATTATATCTTGTACTATCTTCTC
>JAISLG010000010.1 GCA_031260615.1 Oscillospiraceae bacterium
CTGCATTAAGGATATGGCAGGGCTACTCAAACCTTACGGCACGTTTGAACTTGTCAGCAAAATCAAAGCCGCCGTTAAAATACCGCTCCAAATCCACACGCATTACACGAGCGGACTCGCCTCAATGTCCATTATCAAGGCAGTGGAGGCAGGCGCGGACGTGATAGATACCGCAATATCCCCACTTTCGCTCGGCACATCGCATATGCCGACCGAATCCCTCGTCGCCGCACTTGACGGCACGGAACACGGGACGGAACTCAATCTTAACCAAATCGACAAGGTGCGCGCACATTTCCAGATACTCCGCGAGAAGTACCTTGCCAATGGCTTGCTCGACCCCAAGGTAATGGGCGTTGATGCGAATACGCTACTCTATCAAGTGCCCGGCGGTATGCTCTCCAACCTCGTATCCCAACTCAAACAGGCAGGCAAATCGGACAAATTCGAGGACGTATTAAAGGAGATTCCGCTTGTACGCGCGGACAGCGGATTTCCTCCGCTCGTCACCCCGACTTCGCAAATTGTCGGGACACAAGCGGTGTTCAACGTAATACTCGGCGAACGCTATAAGACGGTAACAAAGGAATTTAAGGGGCTTGTCAAAGGCGAATACGGGAAAACCCCAGCCCCTATCAAACCCGACTTCCGCAAACAAATAATCGGTGACGAAACCCCTATCGACTGCCGTCCCGCCGATTTAATCAAACCCGAACTCGACACTATCAAGAAGGACGCCGCAAAATGGGTGCAGAAAGATGAGGACGTCCTCACCTATGCAATGTTCGGGCAAGTCGCGGAGAAGTTCTTCGAGAAACGGCAAGACGAACAGGCTAACATTGACTCGAATTTGGCTGACAAGGCTAACAAAGTCGTCAATATTTAACTGCAATTACAATACACCGCTCGGTAAATCGGGCGGTGTATTTTTTTTGCCGACAAATACAAAAGACTGCCCGTTTTCACAGGCAGTCTTTTGCTTTAAGGAAATGCAAAAATATTATACGCCGCAACGGCGTGGCGGGTCTATAAAACCACACTTTAATAGTATGGCGGGTACACCCAACCGACATCTTTGTGCTCCCAACGTCCGCGCATTATCTCAACCGTGTTATGCTGACGGTTTCAAATACGAGGGAGGTCTGCAACCCAATGTCTAAGTCGAATTCCCTTTTATAATTTGTTGGATTATAAAACCACGCTTAAACGCTCGCCGCCGCGAAAATAAACAAAACGCATATCAGTCGTCCGCGTATCCGTCATCGTCCTCATCGTCAAACAAGGTTTCAAACTTGGCAAGGAACAACGCGCCGATTTCCTGATACAATTTTTCGTCCTCAATATCCTGTAATTCGTGTTCGTCCTCGTTTTCCTCGTCACCACCCTCAGACAATACCTCTTTGAGTATGGTAAATTCGGTTTCGAGCGTACCCGTTTCGGGCAGAACATCTTCCTCATCGTCGATATACGGGGTGATTGCGATGTATGTGTTCCCGTCATATTCGATACGGTCGATTATCTCATACGGTTCGCCGTCAAGTTCGATTATCTCGATTTCTGCTTCAAGCATTTCGTTCCGTTTCCGTGTTTTAATTTTACAATCGAATTATACAGCGAACAATGGCGAATGTCAATACGGGATTTTGTGGAATTGTGTCGTTATATTACTTGGCTGACAATGGGAGGGTCTTAACCTCCCATTATTTCTTTATGACTTACCGTTTGAGGTTGATAAGTTCTTCAAGCATTGTATCGGACACGGTGATTATACGCGAGTTGGCTTGGAAGCCACGCTGAGTAATAATCATATCCGAAAATTCCTGTGCTAAGTCGACGTTCGACATTTCGAGTGCGCCTTGGACAACCGTTGCCGCACCGTCAATACCTGCGCGTTTAACCTGTGCGGGCCCCGAACCGCGGCTTTGAATCCAATACGAAGTACCGATTTGCTCAAGACCGCCCGGGTTCTCAAACGTAGTAATATCGATACGACCGAGGATAAGTTCACCGTGTACGGGGTGGTCGCCGTAAATTGTACCGTCATTGTCGATTTGGATTGTGGTGAGGTCGGCAACGGTTTGCTCTGCGGCGAAACGACCGTCTTGCAGCGGTACGGTTTGGAGTGCCTTTGCCATACGCGAGTAGAAGTTGTCAGAACCGTCCGCAAGCCCTACACGCTTGATGTTCGGCGTGATAACCTCGTTTGCGTTCCACGTTTCAAAGTCAACGGTGCGCTTGTAGGTCGGGTCGTAGTTACCGCTGGTCGAGTCGAATTTTTCGTTGTAATAAATGGACGTTAAGTCATAGTTCGCACTTGTCGGGTCGGATACGTCTAACTCAATGTCATAGAGCGGCGAGGTTGTGTCGTATAACGGGTTTGGGTTAGCGACAGTGCCGCGCCGAGATACATCGAGTGACGGGTTGTTGACTACAACATTATCTGTCTTTGTCGAGGGGTCGATAATGCCGATTTTGAGTGCCGTTCCGTCATCGTAGTAGTCGTCCACTACCCAAGTGTTTTGCCCTGCGTTGAACGCGTAGTTCTTGACTTGAATATACTTGTTTTCATCGCCGCCCTCCCATTGCGGAGGTGTGGTAGTGGTATTAAGTGTCATACCTGCCGCTTTATTCACCGCCGCTTGTACATCAGCAAGTGAGAAATCATAAATCGGCTGCATATATTTGTTGTTCGGGATAGTCTTTTTGTAGGTCGGGTCATAGCCCTGTTGAATGGTAAGCCCCGAGTCCGCTTTGATGTTATAGTCAGGACTACCCGTATTGTATAACGGGTTCGGGTTCGCCGGTGTACCCGGGTTCGACACGTCAAGTTCGATGTCATAATACTGTGAGGTCGGGTCGTAGTTCGCGCTTGTGAAGTCGGACACGTCAAGTGACGGGTTCGTCTTATACATATTCTTGTCAACTGCTCCCGGTACGGTGATTGTCATAACATTCCCTGCCCAACGAGCCACGGGAACGGTTGCGGTTTCGGACGTCTTGACATCAATCTCATACGCGTTCGCATACACGCCAGGGGTAATCGCCTCAAATTCCCAATACCCTTTGACTGTTCCGTCGGGGTTGAGGAACTCCATTGTGTTCTGTGCGGTTTGCGATGCCGTGTCGGGTGGAGTGCTGTCAAATTCGATTTCAAGCGGAATTACTGTGTCGGGGAGGTTCACGCCGCCCGCGCGTATTGCCGCGTTCACGGCGGCTTCAAATTCGTCGCCGTTCGCGAATGAACGGGTCAAGTCGAGTTGCACGGTGAGGTTTGTTCCGTTGAGTGTCGCGAAGGGAACAGGGGATTGCGTGAATGTCACCGAGATATTACCGTCAGGTCCGTACCCGGGAGCTTTGATTGTTATGCCGTATCCCTCGATTTCTTTGTACGCGCTTGCTTGGCTGTTCTGCACTGCGGGTATGTCAAGGTGAATACGTTGGCTCGAAGCGTCAACGCCTGTCGGGTCGCCGCGTACACCGAGTACAATATATCCGTTTGAATCCACAAGGTTGCCGTAATCGTCCACGTTAAACAGACCGTTACGCGTGTAGTATATTGCTCCGCTGTTGTCCATTACTTGGAAAAAGCCGTCGCCGCTCAGTGCAACGTCATAAACACTGTCCGAGTAAGTAAAGCCGCTTTGCGTCATTACTTGGTTTATCGAACCGAGTTTCGCGCCGTACCCGACTTGTTTCGGATTTAAGCCGCCGCTTGCGTTATTGCCGCTGCTCGAATTTTGTTTTGTTTGGTAGAACACGTCACGGAATGTGACGGTAGAGGTTTTGTACCCCGTGGTATTTACGTTCGCGATGTTGTTACCGATGACGTCCATACGTTGGTTGTGGACTTTAAGACCGGATACACCGGAATAGAGAGATTTCATCATAAGGGTTAATTTCCTTGAATATGTTTAATTTTTGGGGACAGTAGTCCCTTGGTGAAAACCCTTCGATTTTTTTCGCTTTCATATTTCCGCCCGTCAATCAGTCAGGGCGAGCCGTTCTTTACGCTTGACGCGATTAGTCCACGGTTATCGTACGAAAGTTTTATCGAAACAGGTTTCCTGTTAATATTATTAGGGTGTGTTCGTTTACATAATGACTGTACTGTCAATGTTAGTGAACACGTTTTCTTTCAGGTCGCCGCCGCTCATTGCGGTAATTACCTTATGGTTTCGTATACTCACCACAAACGCGGTGTTGTCCACGAGAACCAATGCTTCGGATGCGCCTTTGTTTTCGGCAATATCCACGCCTTTTGTAAGTCGCCCAAGTGTATCGTTGTCCACGCCGATATTTCTGCTTTCGAGCCGCCGTAACGCGTGTGCCGAAAAGGACAACTCTTTGCTCTTTTTAGATAATATCTCGGCAAAAGTTTCGCCGCTTCCTTGCGGTATCTCGGATTTAACAGATTGTATTTTCTTGCTGTTCCCGAATTGTTCCAGGCGACCGGCTTGCAACTGCAATTCGCCTATGGTCATTTTACCTACTGCATTCCTTTCATTTTATTTAACCGCTTCCTTGCGTGTTATTGTATTTTATATATCGTAAATT
>JAISLG010000093.1 GCA_031260615.1 Oscillospiraceae bacterium
CCACTGCCCCCTCGACTACCGACAACTGGTCAACTGCGTCAAAGTGCGCGCATTGTCCGCTTGTGTTAAAGCAACGTGTCTGATTTTTCAGGCAACCGCCGCACGACTTGCCGACTATATCTTTAAGTGTTCCGCTGTATCCCGTTATCGAACCGAGTCGGTTCTCACGCGAGGAACACTCAAATTGGTCTAAACTCATTTGAATTTGGTTTCCTTAGTTTTCGGTTTTAGTTTTGCCTTTACTCAGTTGTTTTTCTGGAATTCAGCGTATAACGCTTCGATAACCGCATTGTTCGGGGTTTCCTTGCGAATCTCTTCGATTGCGTCGCGGAATATGGTGGAGTCAACGTGCGCGTTAATATCAACAGTTGTACCCGTGAAACCGTCCGCGCCCTCATTTACGAGGAGGTTATAGAAATCCGCTACTTTTTTAGTTGCCGGTTCGGGGTTGAATATAGCCGATGCCTCAGCGAACAAATCCGCTTTGATAGCGTCTTTTTCACGAGCCTTTACCTCTGCGAGGTATGTTATAGCCGCGTCCTCATTCTCTTTGAGGTACTGATAACCCTTAATCTGCGCCTTAACATAGTTTACATATTCTTGACGATGCTCTTTTATATCCGAGGTAAGAGCAACCTGACGGCAGCAAACGTATGACGGAACGAGGTCACGGACTTTAAGAACCGATGCCAAGCCCTGTTTTTCAGATGCGCGAGCCATCTCGGTAACGGTTACCGCGTAGTCTACCGCGCCTTTTTTGAGTGCTTCCTGAACTGCAACGTAGTCGGGGAATTCGGTATAAGTTACATCAACGCCGGGGATAATGCCCTGTTCGCGGAGCAACTTGCGGAGGTTGTAATCGGCGGTGTCAAGATGTATTACAGCGAATTTTTTACCCTTGAAACTTTCAAGACCCGTAAAATTAGCCGCGTTCTCGGCGGTAGTGATAACCTCGCCGCCCTCGGAGCGGTTACCCGCGAATATGGTGAAATCAACGCCCTTAGCAATCTGTTGCAGAGTCGGAACGAGCGCGACGGTATTAACATCGAGGTTACCGAGTTGGATAGCGGCGAGAGCAGTGGTCGGGTCGCCGACATTCTGCCAATCAACGGTTACGCCTTCGTCCTTGAAGTAATTCTGCTTGTTAGTTAGGATAATAAATCCGGGACCGCCGTCTGCCGCGCCTACGCGTAATGTACGCGAACCGCTGTCATTGTCTTTCTTTGAGCAGGCTGCTACGCTTACAGCCATAAGTAGTGCGAGCAAACCGTACGCACCACGTTTAAGTTTCTTTTTCAAGATAGTTACCTTTTTTATAAATTATTTAGGTCGTTTGCAAAAAACGACAACATTCGACTTTTCCGTAACAATTCAAGTGTCGAGATATGTTGTTTGAAGCCCATTTAACGGCAACATCGAATTTGGGTGCAACATCGAAAATAATTATGGGAGTGAACCGCGCGTGCGATTATTTTTTTCACTGTGTTTAATTTTACCCTAAAAATAATACATATCATAACGATATGTTTTGTAGGTATTATGATACAACAGATTTACCCACTTGTCAATACGCTTTTCAGAAAAATAGTTTACAGTCGGGTTTATGGATAATTTGTATGGTTTTAAGCAATAAAGCATATATAAATATCGAGTTGTGTCTGTCCCGAACACACAGCAAAATATCGCAAAAAACTTTCAACCTCACCTTAATCTTGATGATTTTTACTAATTTTTTTCTGAAATTATTTAGTTTGTGCAGCGACGAAATTTTTATGCAAATCGGGTAACAACATAATACCAAACAGTCGCTCTACCGCAAAAACGCATTGCGTTTTTTAGTGGTGTTGCGGTATAATAGGAATATGAGTTATACATTTAATCGTGCCGAGGCATTACGCTATATGGGTGTGCGCGGCAACGGTATTACCGCCGCGTTGTCCGATTACGCGGAGTGTTTCGATATTGCCGAGGAGCATATATCCGATATGCTTGGCAACGCGCCGCCCCGTTTCGTCTACCGTATATTCGATATGCTGTTGCCGTCTGATTGGGGTAATGACATAGCCGAACACACCGCGAACTCCACCCGATACGCGGTAATGGCAGTTACACTCGGGTTACAAATCGACCGCGCAATATCCGCCGAACCCGATACGTCCGTGAAACTCGCAATGGACGCGCTGTGTTCCGACATAGCCGAGCAATACGCGAATATATGCGAAGCCGATATTAAACGGGTGGTTGGAGCGGCAAAGTATACTACCCGTTTCAGCGCGGGATACGGGGATTTTCCGCTAACCGCACAGACACGGATATTACAAATGCTTAACGCCGCGAAAACCCTCGGTATTACTCTCAACGCGGATTACCTTATGTTGCCGCGTAAATCAATCACCGCCATTATTGGAATTAAAGGATAATTGTATATGGACTCTGCGGACTACAAAAAATACGCCGACAGGCAAAAAGAAAAGGCTACTCGCAAGGCGACGGCAAACAAACGCGCAATCAAAAAAACTACAAAAAAGACTACACAGCGGAGCGTACTCTTACTGCTCGCGTTGCCGCTGATATTGTTTTACGCGGTAATCACCGTGAACGAGGCTGTATTCCGAATCAAGTACATACCGTCTTGGTTCGAGATATATTCTTGTATCGGCTCGGCGACAGGTTCGGACAATACAAAGTCGATAAACAAAGCGGATTTCGGGTCGGTATCGCTAAAAGATGGGGAAGTCACGGTATATTACTTTGATGTGGGACAGGGCGACAGTGCCTTGATTTTAACGAACAAAGAGAGTATACTTATTGATTGTGGGGAAAAGGAATACTACGGGCGCGTGTACAATGATTTACGCAACCTCGGTGTAACCAAATTGACGGCGGCGATTATGTCGCACCCCGACAGCGACCATTGCGGCGGTTTTGCGAATATAATAAACGCGTTCCAGCCGACAGTGTTTTATATGCCTGAATTGTCGGCGGACGCGATACCCGACACGAAAGTATATTCGGACATACTCGACGCGTTAGACGACAATGATACAAAGGTGA
>JAISLG010000070.1 GCA_031260615.1 Oscillospiraceae bacterium
CACTGTAACCACCGCCTCAACGCGACCAATCTCGTCCGAAACAACATTGCAAACGTCCGAACCTCCGAAAACGTCTGATACAACCGACACGGCGGACACAACCGCACCCACGGACGTTACTGATACTTTCGACACACACGACAATTCCATTATCACGGACGAACCCCCGAAAACGCCTGACACAAGCGACACGGCAGACTCAACCGACACAACGCAAGATACGGGTGACATTACCGAACCAACTGACGAACCGCCCGTAATTACAGACAACACAGGTAATACAGACGATACGGGTAATACAGACGATACGGGTAATACAGATGATACCACCCCGACGGTGACAACACGCACGTCACAGACGAACGCGACTATTACAACCGCAACTGGCGATATAACCGATACCAATGATACAAATGATATAAATGATACTGTTACCACCACGCGCACAGTTCAAACACGCACTACGCGCGTTGTAACCACCCCGAACCCTGCTACTACACGGGTAACGGTGGTTACTACGCCGCCACCGCTTAACGCAACGGGATATATCGGCGACTTAAACTGGGACGGCTCAATAGATATACTTGATGCGGTTATACTCCAACTCTATATCATAAACCCTGACCAAGACAGGTATGTTGTATTCAAAAACTGGGCGGTTTCCGACTATTCGGCGATTGCTGATTTGGTGTTGTTAAAGCAATTCCTTGCCGGGTGGGAACTGACTGATTTGGACGGCAACCCATACTTCGGATACGATGACGAGCATAATATACCGCTTAACTGACAACAACCCCTCCCGTTATCATAACGGGAGGGGTTTGGTTTTATTGAATTGAATTACAATTCTTTTCGTTCCTCAACGGGGGTATATGCGCGTTTCTTATGCACGTTCTTGTAAGCGGGGCGTATTATCTTACTTCCCGTAACCATTTCTTCGATACGGTGCGCCGACCAACCCGCAATACGCGCGATTGCGAACAGTGGTGTGAACAATTCCTCTGGTATATCGAGCATTTGATACACAAAACCGCTGTAAAAGTCCACATTAGCGGATACGCCCTTGTATATATGCCGTTTCTCCCCGATAACTTGTGGGGCGAGTTTTTCGATTTTCATATACAACGCGAGTTCTTCTTCTTTGTTTTTCTCGACAGATAACTGCTCAACCCATTGCTTGAACAAATTCGCGCGAGGGTCGGAAAGAGAATACACCGCGTGTCCGATACCGTAGATTAACCCCGACTTATCGAATGCTTTCTTGTCGAGTATGTCGGACAGGTATTGTCTAATTTCCGTGTCGGAAGTCCAATCTTTAAGTTTCGCTTTTATGTCGTCAAACATATGCGCGACTTTGATATTCGCGCCGCCGTGACGCGGACCTTTAAGTGAGCCGAGCGCACCCGTCATTACCGAGTATGTGTCCGTACCCGACGAGGATATTACACGCGCCGCGAATGTGGAGTTGTTACCTCCCCCGTGGTCGGCGTGGAGTATTAGTGCGAGGTCGAGTACACGCGCTTCGAGTTTGGTGAATGAATTGTCGGGGCGCAGCATATGCAGTATATTTTCCGCCGTGGAAAATTCCGATTGCGGCATATGGATATAGAGGCTATTCTCCTGTTGATAGTGCATATATGCTTGGTAGGAATGTACGGCGAGTTGCGGAAACAGTGATATAAGATACAGGCACTGTCGTAGCATATTCGCGTTGCTTATGTCGTCCGCGTTTTCGTCATAGTAATATAGTGTGATAACAGACCGCATAAGCGCGTTCATAATATCCTTGCCGGGAGCGTGTAGTATTACATTCCGCGTGAATGAGGGCGGATAGGAATTCCGCGCCAGCATAAGCATAGTTCGGAAGTCATCGAGTTGCGCCGCAGTCGGTAACTCCCCGAACAGGAGCAAATACACGGTTTCCTCGAACCCGAAACGGTTATCGCGGACAAACCCCGCGACTAAATCCTCAATATCGTACCCGTGGTAGTAGAGTTTCCCCTCACAGGGTACTGTTTCCTCGTCCACGATTGTGTATGCTTTGACTTCGGCAATATTCGTAAGCCCAGTCATAACGCCCTTGCCGCTTTTCTCGCGCAAGCCCCGTTTGATATGGTATTTGTCCCAATCATCGGGGTTCACAGACAGGTTATCCGCGCACCGCTTAGCAAGCCGAATTATCTCATCATTATAGTTTAGTTTCAAATTCAAAATTATTTTACCTCCGTAATCCGTTTCAATTCAAAAATCAACATCTCTCGGGTCAGTATATGAAAGCAAGACGATTCCTGATGTAACGGTGATATTAACTTGTTTCAGTTTAGTTTTATTGCGCGCGCCTTTTGGGAAGTTTGACGACAAGGTAATGTTGTCGCCGTCGTATTCCGAGCCTCTGACGGTTACTTTTGCAGTATTCGTCATTGCGAATATGGAAAAATACGACCCAACGGGCGGCGCGAATCGTATAGAATGGTATTTGCCCTTAGGCGGTATGGCGGCGAGTATTGTCGCGCCACCGCGTAACACACCGAAGTATTTTTGTTCCGCGATATATTTCAGCATTTGAATATTCGCGAACGTATGACCAAAGTCGCCTCCCACACCCCCGTAAATTACAAGGGGTGACAAGTCATTTTGTAACACACCAATTATGTGCTTAGCCGCCGCAAAAGTATCCGTTTCGTCTTTATTTTCGGGAAGTATTACAGAGTAGTTTGAGTCGCCGATATTCTCTCGGAGAATTTCTTTGGTTTCGGGGCTCATATTCCCGTCGAGGTCGCCCACGAATACGGCGGCGGCGAAGTCGTTATCAAACAATACTTCAAGACCGCTGCCTGCGGCGACTACTACTTTTTTGCGGTCGGGTTTCATAATCTCGTCAAGTTCGGGGTAGTCGTGCATCTCGTCAAGATACGCCCCGAAAATCCAGATTATTTCATTCGCCTCGTCAGCGAGGGTCGGTAACAATGCTAATAAATCCATATCACAGGGTTCATTTCATTATTTTTCGGACGGTGTATTTCACCGTACCGCTCGGTGTTTCCACGTCGATTTCAGCATCTTCTTTTTGGTCGATAAGTGCGCGCCCGATAGGGCTTTCGTTGGATATTTTCCCCTCACGGACATTGACTTCCTTGGTGCTGACAATATAATATTCGATTTCTTTTTCCGTCTTGTGATTATAGACGAGAACGCGGTTCCCGATGGATACTTTATCGGTGTCGATTTCGTCGTCGTTGATTATCTCGGAGTTTGTAATCAACGCGTTGATACCTGTGAGTTCTTCGTTTAACTCCGCCTGTTTTTCCTTCGCCGCCGCATATTCTGCGTTCTCGGATAAGTCGCCGAAACCGCGTGCAATGCCGATTTCCTTCGCAACCGCCTTCAACTCGGTATTAAGTTTGTCCTGACGCCGTTTAAGTTCCTCGAAACCGCTTTTCGTAATACGATTTACTACCATAATTTTCTCCGTTTCTTAAAATATCTATTATCTATTTGACCGCGGTTTAATAACACACGGCGATTGTTTACTTATATGTTGCATAATTTTATGCGAACAACGAAAATGCCTTTTGCAACTGCGTATCCCCCGAAATGTCCGCGTCCTCCGCATATTTTGGTGGTGTGAAATCCGCCGCGTTTTCGATTATAAAGTCGGGAGCAAGCCCTGATGCGTTGAAATCCGTGTCGCCGCATTTTACTTTTAATACGGGTATTCGCACAGCGGTACCGTCCGACAACAAATGTATGTCATACAACACACCCTTACCCGATGTCCGCGTCCCGATAATCTGCGCATCAAGGTATTGGTCGAGCCCTGCCGCGAGCAACTCCGCAAGCCCCGCCGTTTTCGTATCCACAAGCACTACGGTTTTTACAAGCGGATTTTCGGTGTTCGTTACCGTAATATTTTTGTTCGACCCATCAGGTGAAATAGACACGAACACGGAATCGGGGGGGAATACACTTTCGGCAATCTGCGCAAACACTCCGAGTAACCGTACGGAACGCACACGCCGCATTGAATTATCCGTTACCAAACTGCCCAAACCGCGAAAGTCGAATATATATCCCTTGACGGCGGTGTCCGCATACCGTTTCATTACGGTTTTGAATTGTTCCCCCGTCTGTGCGTTAAGGTCGTTTATGCGGATAAACAGGCATTCATTGAGTACAGACGCACTTACGGTTGTCGGTGTAATCGCGCTTTTTTCGAGCAATACTTTTTGTTCCTCCGCACCTTGCAGAAAGGTAACGGTTATTTTTTTGTTGTCGGTATTTGATACATATTCCGCTACGCTGTCCGCGCCGCTGATTAACACATCACGCGTGTCCACTTCGGTAACAATATCCCCTACGGACATACCCGCCATTTCGGCGGACGAACCACGGTAAATATCGGTTACTTTAAGGTAGCCGCCGCTGTCTTTGATTGCGGAAAAACCGAATCCGTCAAACGTACCTGCAAGGTATCTTTCGTTCTGCGCGTATTGACTCGCCGTGAGGTATTCACAGTCGCCCCCGAACGCTTTGAGAAACCCCGAATATGCTCCGTCCGAGTTAGCCTCAAACCCATAACCGCCGTAATAATTCGCCCTCATATACGCGTCGACTTCATCGAATTTAGCATACACTGCATTCTTTTCCCCCGCCGGTGTAAGGGATTCATTAAACCAAGCAAGGGTAACGCGTGACGTAACAATATGCGATATAGCAGCCGCAATCAATGCAATCGACACGGCTATCCCGAGCGGGATTTTTTTATTCATTTGCGCCCCCGTCGTCGCCTTCGGTGGTGTCAGTATCGGTGTCAGTATCGGTGTCGGTATCGGTGTCGGTATCGGTATCAGTATCAGTATCGGTGTCAGTGTCAATGTCTATATCGTCTGCCGTTTCGTCATCTGTTTCGTCAGCCAAATCCTCATCTGTGAGGGAGAGTTGTTCTGTTTCGCCGCTGTCGTGGTCGGTTAGTGCAATTCCCGCGACTTTCACGCCCTCCCCATTCAAGCGCATTACACGGACACCCTTGACGGCGCGCCCCGTTTTAACGGGGATGTCCGCCGCATATATGCGGATAACAATGCCGTTTGTGCTGATAAAGAGTATATCAGTGTTTTCCGCATCGTCTATTATTGATACCGCCGCAACGCCGCCGCGCTCGTTATCGGGGCGGTAGTTGATAAGCCCCTTGGCGCCGCGCCCTTTGACGGGGTATTTATCCGCCGATACAATCTTCGCGTATCCGTTTTCGGACACGGTGAGGATATACGCTTCGTTGGAGAGTATCTCACACGCACCGATTATCTCATCACCCTCGGCAAGCCGCATACCGCGTACTCCGCTTGCAGTACGCCCCATTTTCCGTATCGCGCCCGACTCAAACCGAACGGAACGCCCATTCATACTCGCCGCAAAGAACGTACCCTTGCCCTCGCTGATAAACGCCGCGCGTATCTCATCACCCTCTTTCACGCCGATTGCGCGTAAGGGTTTTCTGCTTCGTATATTCTTAAACAAGTCGAGTGCGACTTTTTTGATAATGCCGTTTTTGGTTACGCATAGGAAGAATTTGTCAGCGGAGAAGTCCGCCGTTTCTGTAATGGCGACTATTTTTTCGCCCTCGGTAAGGCTAAGCAAGTTTACGATATTCACGCCGCGTGATTGCTTGCTACCGTCAGGTATCTCATACCCTTTTAACTTATACATATTCCCCAGGTTGGTGAGGAACAGTACATTATCGTGTGTGGACACAGAGAGTATCCGCGCGGCAACGTCCTCGTCACGCCGCTTGGCACTCGAAACGCCGCGACCGCCCCTACGTTGCGCCTTGTATTCCTCGGCATTGCGGCGGTTGATGTAACCCATATTGGTATAGGTTACGATAATATCCTCAACGGGTATCAAGTCCTCGATTTCGACTTCACCCGGCATATCTTC
>JAISLG010000111.1 GCA_031260615.1 Oscillospiraceae bacterium
CATACGGGGCAACCATCGGGTTCATACAGGGTTATCTCGTCCTTTGTGTCAAGCCCCAAGTAATCTTTTTCTTCCACAGTGGCAACGTGCGATTTACGGCATTTCAAGCATAACCGCCGAACTAATCGTTGCGCGACAATCCCAGTAAGTGCGTCCGAGAGGAGGTACGGTTCGATACCCATATCGAGCAAGCGCGTTACACTTGCGGCGGCACTGTTTGTGTGGAGCGTGGAAAAAACCAAATGCCCCGTAATTGCGGCTTGTACGGCAATGGAGGCAGTTTCTTGGTCACGGATTTCCCCGACCATTATAATATCGGGGTCTTGCCGCAGTATTGAGCGGAGCGCATTTGCGAACGACATTGATGTTTTATTGTTGACTTGGACTTGATTTATGCCTCCGATACTTGCCTCAACGGGGTCCTCAACGGTGATTATATTTACGTCCTCTTTATTTAGTGTGGACAAAGCGGCGTAGAGGGTTGTGGACTTTCCCGAACCTGTCGGACCTGTTACAAGCACGATACCATTCGGGCGCGCGAGTATTTTTTTTAGGGAGGCGAGTTCAGATTCTTTCAAGCCGAGTTCAGACAATGCGCGGGTTAAACCGACAGTCAGGGCAAGTCGCAGTACCATTTTTTCACCGTAAAAAGTCGGCAAAGTTGACACACGAATATCGTAATCGTGGCGGTCGACGGTCATAGTCATACGCCCGTCTTGTGGTTTGCGTTTTTCGGATATATCCATATCGGAGAGGATTTTTACACGCGTAATCATTGCGGGGAGGAGTGCGATGTCGTAGGTTAATTTATCAATAAGCGAGCCGTCGATTCGGTAACGGATACGGACATTGCGCTCACCTGCATCGAAGTGAATATCACTTGCACGCTGGCGGACAGCCTGTTCGACAATGGACATAATGAGTTTGACCATTGGTGCATCACTTACATCGTCGTCTTTGATGATATCCGTACCCGACTCAGCGAGTTGAATTTCCCGTTCGCGCGCGTATCTTTCGGCGGCACTATTCGCCTCATCCGACCCGTAATGTCTGTCGATTGCGGACTGTATTTCGCTTTCACTCGACAATTTTAGGAGGATACGGCACCCTGTGACAACAGCGATGTCGTCTTGTGCATTCATATCGAGGGGGTCAGCGGTTGCGATGAGGAGCGTATTGGGGCTTTGGGGGTCATAGCCGAGCGGGAACACGATATTTTTACGAAGCACCTCAGCGGGGAACATATTGATGATGTCCTGCGGGATACGGATACCGCGCAAATCGGCACGTTCGATACCGAGTTGGAGGTGGAGCGCATTGATAATCTCGGACTCGGTGGTGAACCCAGACGACACCAAAACATTACCCAAGCGGACATTACGCCCCTTGCGTTCTTTGAGTGCGGTGTTTAGTTGTTCCGCAGTGATTATCCCTTGGTTGACGAGCAAGTCGCCGAGCCGCATCCGTTTGTTTCCCATAGAACACCTATGTATGCTTTTTATATACTTTGTATTATACCACGGATTTGCGAGATGTCAAATAGATTTATGTTTCACTTATCATTGACACACGAACATTATAACCTAAATTTCCGTACTAAATCCCCTTGCATCTCATCCTCATCTCTGCTATAATAAACATTTAACCACCCTTCCCCGAAAGGAACGCACAATGTCCGTAAAACTAACCTCCCAAAACTTCGACACAGAAACCGCCGTTGGTGTCGTAGCCGTAGACTTCTACACAGACGGCTGTATGCCGTGCAAGCGCATCGCGCCCGTACTCGCCGAATTGGAAAGCGATGGCGCGTTCAAACTCGCAAAAATAAATGCCGAAAACGAACTTACACTATCCGAAAAATACAATGTCACCGCCGCGCCTACAATCCTGTTTTTTAAGGACGGTAAGGAACAAACTCGTATTGTCGGGTTCGCGAATAAAGATAAACTCCGTGGTGTAATCGAGGCACTATGAAATACGATGTAATCATCGTTGGCGGCGGCGCGGCAGGTGTAAGCGCGGCACTCTACACTGTCCGCGCGGGATATAAAACCCTGATTGCCGCAAAGGATAACGGCGCACTCGCCAAGGCTGAAAAAATTGAAAACTACTTCGGGTTCGCGACCACAACGGGCGCGGAATTGCTCGCGCAGGCTCGCGCACAAGCCGTTCGGCTCGGTGTGAATATTGTCAATGCCGAGGTGTTCGGTATTACCGAAACTGAATACGGTTTCGAGGTCGAAACGAGTACCGCGAATTACTCCGCCCGTGCCGTGGTTTTAGCCGTAGGTAAGCAACGTAAAAAGCCTAATATAAAACGGCTTGACGAGTTTGAGGGGCGCGGCGTAAGTTATTGCGCGGTCTGTGACGGCGCGTTCTATCGCGGTAAAAACGTGGCGGTTATCGGCAAAGGCGAATACGCCCAAAACGAGGCGAAATACCTCGAAACTATCGTCGCCACTGTCACCGTCATTGACGAAGCCAATGTAACGGAAATTACCCCGAATAATGACGGGAAAAAAGTAGGCGGTTTGCGCTTGTCGGACGGTAATGTTACCGAGTTTGACGGCGTTTTTGTAGCCGTTGGTACTGCCGGTGCGTTCGACTTTGCAAAAAAACTCGGACTCGAAATACAAAACGGCAACCTGATAACAGACGACAAACAGATGACTGTCGTCCCAATGCTGTTCGCCGCAGGTGACTGCACAGGCGGATTGCTCCAAATCGCAAAGGCAGTCGGAGAGGGCGCAATCGCGGGTAACGCCGCCGTCGATATGCTCAAATAAACACGTCCGCTTGAATATTTTGGAAATTTGTGCTTGACAACTGTTTTGGATTGTGGTATCGTAACATATCAAACATATAAGAATAGTAGGTATTGTTCTTGGTGAAGAATATCATTGACACTGTCGGCAATACGCCGCTCATTGAACTCGGGAATGTTGCGGTAAACGGCGTTACGCTACTCGCGAAAGCGGAGTTTCTGAACCCGAGTGGTTCGGTTAAAGACCGCGCCGCGAAGGCAATGTTGCTTGACGGGCTTGCAACAGGCAAACTCAAAAAAGGCAGTACAGTAATTGACGCAACAAGCGGTAACACAGGCATTGCTTATGCAATGCTCGGCTCAGCACTCGGCGTTTCGGTTAAACTTTACTTGCCTGCGAATACATCTGCGGAGCGTAAGCGCATTGTCAAATGCTACGGCGCGGAAATTGTCGAAACAGACCCACTTGAAAGTACGGACGGCGCATTTAATGCCGTTCGCGAGGCGTTCGCCGAAAGTCAAAAAAACAATCTGAACCAATACTTTTACCCCGACCAGTACAACAACCCACTTAACCCGTTGGCGCACTACAACGGCACGGGCGTTGAAATATGGGAGCAGTCGGGCGGCAAGGTTACGCACTTTATCGCGGGTATGGGTACCTCGGGTACATTCGTCGGCACATCGCGCCGCCTCAAACAGGAAAACCCGAATATCAAAACAATCGCCGTCCAGCCCGAATCGCCGTTCCACGGTATCGAGGG
>JAISLG010000131.1 GCA_031260615.1 Oscillospiraceae bacterium
ACAAGCCCCGTCAAACCGCACAACCATATTTTGTCGCGCACTTTTTTTGAAATAACCTCAAAAAACAAACCCGCCAAAAATCCGGCAAGTATGCGCGGAACAAAGCACATAACCGCCGTCAAAACGGGGTTTGTGTCGAGGAGCATAACCCCAAGCGCATCTTTGGAAAAGCATTCCCAAAAACTGATTGCGCCGAACACACCGCCGAGAACTGTGGACACATATTTTCCGCAAGTTACCGCGCCAATCGACACAATCGACATCAACACGGTTATGGAAACCCCAACAATATTAAACATTGCGAGGCCGCTTGCTTCGAGAGCAATCATCAATGCGGTCAGCAAGCCCGTCACTGTGATATTATAAGCGGAAAACAATTTTTCTTTTTGTTTCACGCCGTGTTTGTATTTTGGCTGTGTTTTGGACTTTTTCGCGCTTGTATCAGCGTGCGCCGTGTCCGCAACTGCCTTTTTCGGGGGCGCGGTTGCGACAACCGCAGTCGGTTTATTTTCGGTCGGGGCGGCTTGCTTTTTCTTTTTAGTCCCCGCCGATTTACGGATATTTGCCATATGTTTTTACCTCTATTTATTTAATTAAAGTACGCGCCGTAACAGGTCGCGCCTTTTACATATTTGGGTTGTCGCTGTTAGTTTGTTTTTTTACTCAACTTGTATATTATACCGCAACACAACTAAAAAACGTAAGTGGTTGCACAGTGGTTTCATACTGCCCCTCACTCATTCCCCCCGTAAATCTCCCTCAACAATTTCTGCCCCGAACTCCCGTCCGACAAATCCTTGTAATACGTTGCATTTGCGGCCTGAACCCACGCCTTGTTATCCCAGAGTAATGTGAAGTCGTCGATTATTTTCTGTTTCAAATCGGGCGCGGTAATCCGCACTGCCGCCTCTGCGCGGTTACACAGGTTGCGCGTCATAAAGTCGGACGAGGCAAGGAATACGGTTGGGTCTTTGTCTCCGAAAATGTATATCCGTGAGTGTTCCAAAAAACGCCCAACTATCGACTTGATTGTGATATTCTTGGTTTCCTCCGTCCCGGCAACAAGGCACGATGCACCGCGACATATCAAATCAATGCGCGCCCCCGCTTTGCTCGCGCGAAGGAGTGCGTCTATTATTTTCCGCTCCGTTAAGGCATTTATTTTAACTCGTATTACCCCGTTCGGGTGGCTTTGTTCCGCAATCAATGTAAGCAATGCCTCGCGCAAATCAAGCGGCGCGGATATTATCTTCCCGTCACTTAGCGGCGTTTCCCCGTGCCACAACGCGCGTAACATTGCCTTGACCCCCTTGGTAACTTCGGAGTCAATCGTGAAAAACATATAGTCGGCATATCCCCTCGCCGTAACCTCGTTAAAGTTGCCTGTGGACACGACAGAAATTGGTTCTTTCGCGGAGTTTTCCCGATATTCGATGAGTAACAACTTTGCGTGTACTTTGTACTTTTCGGGTCCTCGGATAACCCTTATTCCTGCCTTTTTGAACCGCAAGGCAAGCACAATATTATTTTCCTCGTCAAACCTTGCGCGGAACTCGAACAATGCACGCACTTCGATACCGTTACGCGCCGCCGCAACCAACGCGTCGGAAAACCGACCGATACGCGCTGTGCGATACAACGTGACGGAAATACGCTTGCAATCGGGGTCACGCGATGCGTTTTCGAGCAATTCGAGAAACGGTTCGGTACTTTCATAAGGCAAGGATAACAGCATATCATTATGCCGCAACACATTATGTTGTTGCCCGTCAAAGCCGCGCGAGCAAGGGTAATACACAGGGTAAAACATAGCGTTCCCGTTGTCGCCGCGTATGATATTACCCGTTACGGTGGTGGCGCGTTTCTCGCACATTGCGCGGATATGCTCGGCGAATTTGAGGTCGAACGGGATATTCTCCTCGAAGATGTAGTCCGTATCCACTTCGGGGAAGAACCGTTTTACAAGGTCGTTGTCTCCGTAATACTGCACGCGGACGGGCGCGAGTAATTTCCGTGCCTCTATGACTTTCAGTACAATATCCTCAAAATAGTCATCTTCGCTGCCGCCACCGTGTTCATATCGGTACTCGGAGGCGGATATATCGGCGTTGCGCGTTACGCGGACGACAGCCTTTTCGTATATTGGTCTGCCCTCGAAAAACAAGTCGGCGAATTCATAAATGAGCCGTTCAATGGTACAGACAAGTGGTGTATCGTTATTGCGCGGTATAATGGCGACACGCTTATCGTGCCTTGATATAGGGATAATTACTGTGGAGTGGGCATCGTCTTTGCGGATATTAAATATGACGTGGTACTGCAAATTTTTGAAAAAGCAATCCGCATACGCTCCGACTATTTTCGGTGTAATTTTCGGCATAATGTACGCCTTAAAATACTTCCGCGCAATGTCATATTCGCTTGGTTTTCCCGTGTAGTAGGACAACACGCCGCGTTTAGCGAACTCGGATATTATATCGTCCCACAGACATTCTTTCCGTGCCTGTAAATCCCGATAAGCAAGGGATATTTCTGATAACTGTTCAGTGGCGGTTAATCCTGTTTTCTTGTCACAGAGGAGGTACCCACCCGCAATTTGCTCTTTAAGCGCACCTGCGCGAACCATAAAAAATTCGTCAAAATTGGAGCAGACAAT
>JAISLG010000140.1 GCA_031260615.1 Oscillospiraceae bacterium
GTAAAACAGTTTACTATATCTCTATGGAATTTCTGATGGGACGTTCCTTGAAGTCAGGTATTTTTAACCTCGGTATTGATGAGGTCGCCGCTCAGATTGTCAAAGATTTGTGCAATACAAGTATTGAAAAGATATACGAAGAAGAACCCGACGCAGGACTGGGTAACGGCGGACTCGGGCGGCTCGCGGCTTGTTACCTTGACGCGCTCGCGACAAAGGATTACCCGGCGGTTGGTTACTCGCTCCTTTATGAATATGGTATCTTCCGTCAAAAGTTGGAGGACGGCTGGCAGAAAGAACTTGCGGACGATTGGCTCCCCGGGGGGGAAGTTTGGCTTCAACCCTCGAAAGACCAAGCGATTGAAGTACACTTTGACGGGTATGTAACCGAAAAATGGGACGGTGGGAACTTTATAGCCGTCCACGAGAATTACCGTTCCGTGCTTGCCGTGCCGTATGATATGTTTGTCCCCGGCTACGACAGCAATGGTGTGTCGAAACTCCGCTTGTGGAAAGCCGTGAATACCTCGTTTGATATGAATACCTTTAATAAGGGCGAATTCGCGAATGCTCTCGGGAGTAACGACATCGCGGCAACCCTTACTAAGGTGCTGTACCCGAATGATAACTTCGCGGACGGCAAAGCACTCCGCCTCCGTCAAGAATACTTTATGTGCGCCGCAAGTATCGGCGATATTGTACTCCACCACATCAACCTTTACGGCACACTCGAAAACTTCCACGAAAAATGCGCGGTGCATATCAATGATACGCACCCGACACTTGCTGTGCCTGAACTTATGCGCGTACTCCTCGACGATTGCGGATACAGTTGGGCTAAGGCGTGGCATATTGTGCAGAATACCTTTGCTTACACCAACCATACGGTTATGCCCGAGGCTCTCGAAACGTGGGATAAGGATATGATGCAGAAGATTCTTCCGCGCGTATTCTCCATTATATGCGAGATAAACCGTCGGTATTGCGAGGGTTTGTACAACCGCCTCGGCGATTCCGACAAGGTGTCGAAGATGTCCATTGTTCAGGGGAACAAGGTTCATATGGCGAACCTTTGCGTGGACGCGGGTCATTCCGTCAATGGGGTGTCGAGTTTGCACAGCACTATTATAAAGGAGAAACTGTTCCGCGACCAATACGAAGACAAGCCGGTTAAATTCAAGAATGTAACAAACGGTATTGCGTATCGCCGTTGGTTACTCGCGAGTAACCCCGAACTCACTAACCTCCTCGAAGAAGTTATCGGGTCGGGTTTCAAGAAGGACGGGTCGGAACTCCGTAAGTTACGGCTGTTCGAGAACGATACGGTATTCCACGACAAACTCGCGGCTGTCAAGCAGATTAACAAAGAACGCCTTGCTAAACTGATACTCAAAAAGAACGGTATCAAGGTGAACCCGAACGCGATATTCGATGTACAGGCTAAGCGGTTGCACGAATACAAACGCCAGCAACTGAATGCGTTGAACATTATTGCGGAATACAATTTCCTGAAAGAACACCCGAACGCGGACTTCCAACCGAAACTCTATATTTTCGCAAGCAAAGCCGCTCCCGGATATTATATGGCAAAGCAAATTATTAAACTTCTCTGGTCTTTGCAAGAGGAACTGAAAAAAAGCAATCTGTCGGACAAATTGCAAGTCGTGTTCCTTGAAGACTATAACGTGTCGTTGTCGGAGATTTTAATGCCCGCCGCCGAGATAAGTGAACAAATATCCCTTGCGGGTACGGAGGCTTCGGGCACGGGGAATATGAAACTTATGCTTAACGGTGCGCTTACACTGGGGACGTACGACGGGGCGAACGTGGAGATTCACGAACACGTCGGGAAAGATAATATATTTATTTTTGGTATGAGCGCGAACGAGGCAGAGGTGCTTAAAGCGAGCGGTTACGAACCCGAGTCTTATCTTGACAAAGATGGGATATTACGCGGAGCGATGCAACGGCTTAACGCGGGGATACACGGCACGCAGTTCACGGAGTTGTATGGGTCGCTGAAAGCGAAAGACCAATATATGTCGTTTGCGGATTTCGAGAGTTATCGCGCGGCGCAGAAGTCGGTTTCGGAAACCTACGCGAATAAGAGTAAGTGGAATAAGATGTCGCTCGTGAATATTGCGGAGTCGGGTTTCTTCTCCGCCGACCGCGCAGTCGAGGAGTACGCAAAGAATATTTGGAATTTGGATTAAGGTGAATACGTTCCTAAGTTTTTTTCTGTTGTCGAACGCGGTTGTTTTCTATGCTTTCGGTACGGACGGAATGTCCGCGCTGAAAGCAAAAAAAACTGTACTGCCGACACTGACGGCAATGATATTCCTGTTCACGGCGATTACCTCGCCTGCCGTGTATGCTATAAAAACGGTATCGGCGGCATATTTGCCGATTGTATATGTCGGGAGTGCGGCATTGCTGTATTTGCTGACCCTGTTTGCGGCGCGGCATATCGGTACGAAGTTGTTTGACGCAATTCGCCCGGCGGCGCATATATGCGCGTTTAATGCACTGTCGTTCGGGGGCGCGGTTGTAATAACAGGGGTTGCGCCCGATTACCCGCATTTGTTGTTATACGCGCTGTGGTGGACGCTTGGTTTCGCGGCAGTAGGTGTTTTAGTGCTGTGCGCGGCAGATAACCTTAATAGCGAGAAGATACCGCCACGCTTTCGGGGATTGCCCGTACTGTGCTTCTTCCTTGGGGCAATCGCATTGTCGGCGGAGTTCCTGTCACGGGGACGATAATAAGGGGCAAAGGGCAAGGGGCAAGGGGCAAAGGGCAGGGGGCAAGGGGCAAGGGGCAAGGGGCAAGGCAATAACCAAAGGTAACGAGGGGCAACGATTATTAACCGAGGGACTCTGCCCCTCGACCCCGTTGGGGGCTTGGCCCCCAAACCCCCACTTCTTTCTTTTTCTTTCGCGAAAGAAAAAGAAAGAAGCAAAGAAAAAGAAAGCCTTGAAGCGGCGATTGCACCCAAATCTATTCAGAGAGTTCGGTTGTTGCGAAATCAAGTGAGGATAAACGCAACCTAATAATTGTTACACTTGTCGAAAAAAATGAAACAACCATAGTGTGTGCAAAAAAAATATTTTTGACAAAATGCAACCAAAATTACCCTTCGGGGGTATTATAATAAGTATGAGGGGCAGATGTCCCGTAAAAAGTATGGATTAAAATTGCCAGATGTAAATGAGTAAATACCGCAAGCATAAAAGCGCAAAAAAGCCGTTTATAGATTACAACAAGAAAATAAAACGGCATAACAACCGAATATATTCTTTTGATAAAGCCGCAGTGTTAAAGAAAGTGACGACAATTGGCGGCTTAGTTTTGTTGCTTGGGGGCTTTGTGTTCGCGGGTTTCTTTATTATGCCGCCCTTTCTCAAACTCATTAACGGCGACAGCGTGGAAAATACCGTGCCTTGGACTCCGCCCGAAACCGAAGATGTCGATACTACCCCACCCGATACCGAGCAGACTGCCACTACCGAACCGCCTGCACCCGTGCGTAATAATGGGTTCGGCGGTAATGTTGTACTCGCCGACAGTTCCGTGCTTGCAAATGCCGATACGCTCGCGGCGTATCTCGAAAATGTTAAGGCGGACGGATACACGGGCGTGGTTATCGAACTCAAAAACAGTACGGGTGAAATATGGTACAATACAACAAATTCGTTGCTTGCGGCAAACCCAGACGCGTATAAAAAAATAGTCAAAGGGAAACTTACCCTCGCCGAGATTGTAATGGCGTGCAATGATGCAGGGTTACGCCCCGCCGCGAAAATATGGACGCTCAAAGACCAACTCGCTACCCGTGCCGTTAAAAGCGGCGGATTAAACCTCACATACAAGGGCGCGTGGTTCGGAACAAACAAAGAATATTGGGCGGACGCGGCAAAGAAAAATACGTCACTCTATTTGGGTGAGATTGCAAAGGAAATCGCAAGCGCGGGATTCGATAATATCGTGCTGTCGGGGTTGCAATTCCCTAAGTTTAAGGTGTCGAGTTATAGCGGCATTGAGGGTATCGAGCATATTAAGGATACTTCGGGGCGGTATATATATTTGGGGCAAGTCCTCACCGCGAT
>JAISLG010000144.1 GCA_031260615.1 Oscillospiraceae bacterium
ATTGTTGAAGCCTCCGCTTTGGTATATTCCGCCTTCGACGGGCAAACCGTTTCTTGGACAAAATGCACCGTGGCAAACGGCATAGCAACCGCTGTTCTCCCTGTTTCGGGAGATGCCGACAGCAGAATTACTTTCTCAACAGGGTCAAACACTTATGTCCTCGATTTGACTAAGTTCTTCGCCGGATACGCAAAGGCGGATATAAAATTTAACGCGATTGCTACAGCAAAAGCCGGCAATACCTTTGTGCCGAAAATGGTCCCCGGGAATACCTCCGCAAATATCCCCGAATATATCGTGACTTCTTCGGCAACTAACGAAAAGTTTAATATCGCTAACTACGCATCGCTATATATCAACTCGTTCGGCACAAACGGTGTCTTGACTGTGACTGAAGATCCTGATACAACTACAACAACCTATATCCCCCAAAAAACAGATGCAACATCTATCGCAAATAATAACGGTCCGACCGTCACCCTCAGAATTGACGTTGGGGCGACAAGTACCGCGAATGTACCTTGCGATTTGTACCTCATTGACCCTGCTGACGACACCGAAAAACTCGTGAAAAAAGAAGAGTCTGTCGTTAACCCCTTAACAGGCGTGGTTACGAAAGTGCCTAACCTTATAAAAGACTACAACGGGTGGATTATACCGACAGACCAGTACGTTGTCCTGTATTCGGGAAGTTTGACGGCAAAAGAAAACGAAACCATTATCAAGGTTTTGGCGATTGCTGCACCGTATAAAAAGAACGACGTAATCCAAAACAGCGGTACAAACACGGCTGATACAGTTGCCGGAACAACCGTAAATGCCAAGTTCGTCGGTGCAACTTCGATTGGCGGCGGCACGGCGAACTTCGGCGGTACAACAGGACAATATAAAATTGTCAATACCTTTGTAGCCGCAAGTGCCTCCTCGGGTGACGAAACCACCTACGACAGCACTTTCGGTACGCTGACAACGGGGACGTACGGGCAGTCCAGTGACGGCGCACTCGACGGATACAAAACCGCCGCGATTATCGTTGACAAAAATAATGTAACGATAAAGGGTACGGGTGGTGCGCTCTATATCGAGGGTAGCGTGTATTCGTATCAAAGCGCAACCATTGACGCATCAAACGGCACTCTTGGCAATCTCCGCAATGTTGAGATTTATGTCGGTGGCGAGGACAGCAGCGGCAATTTGCAAGCCGCGAATTTGACGATAACTCCGCCCGCATATTCTGGTTACAAGACGTTCCGCGAGGGTGCAACCATTTATGTAAACGGGAATGTAACTTTCTCGTCCACTCCGTCAACAGGCACAAAACCGATTTATATTTACGCGACAGGTACGGTAACAAATGCGCCGAGCGGCGCGACTGTCGTTCAAAACGCAACGGGAGCGGATTTAACCGCGATACAGAAAAAATTGCACGATAAACTCCCTACGGTTATAAAACCCCTCAAATGGATGGGCATTGATGCCACGAACGCGGCTAAAATCGGTTCGACAACCACGGGCGCGGGGAACGCCGTTCCGACTATAAACACGGCGAGTGCAACAAATAAAGTCGCTGTCGATTTCTCAAACGCCGACCACACCTTCCACATAACTGACAGTTGTGTAATCACTTCGGTGGGCGGCAATACGGGGACTTCGGCAAACCCGAATGTGCTTTATATTGATAATGGCGCGAATGATATTTATATTGTCGTTCCTCCGACATTCGGCGCAAGTACAAACGTGGTCGTAACAGGTAAGGGAAACGCCTACTTTATCATAAACAGCGGTTCAAACTTCAAACTTGAACTTGGGTCTTACCTCGGCGCAAAAGGTTGGCTCGATGCGTTCTTTGCGAACGATAAAGCGCCTGCCGCCACAACGTATACGGCTAACGACCCGTGGGGAGCCTTGGTCAATTATGCCTCGAACAAAATTTCAAAGTCGTCAACTGATATAACATCGAATATCTGGATGTACTTCCAAGGGTGTTCCGAGGCAAGCGCATTGCAGTTTCTGTTTGATGTGTCAGAATATTGGATGCCAGGTACAGGATTTCCGGCGTACAGCAAAAACGGTAAAGGCGCGGAGTTCCAAACAAGATACGCGCGCGCGTTCACAAAGTCGAACCAAGCGTTTGATTCGGGTAATTTCTATTACCCGACTATAAGGACGTTCGATATGGTTGACTCGCTGTATCAGACGGGCAAGTTTAACGGGAAAACCTACGATATAAACAAGGGCGTGTATATTTGGGATTTGAACAGCGCGGGCAACCACCTGACTGTCAGCGGACTTTTCTGCGGTAATATTCGCGCGTATGCCCTCGAAGGCAAAGCGTCTGCGGAGGAAGTCGGCGGTTTAATCGGTAACTACTACCTCGAAAACCCAAGCGGTTCGACTTGGTTCGGTCATATTGCAGGGGCAGACCCCGGAGAATCAAACCCCGTTAAAACAACCAATGTCCCCGAAAACCCCGATGCAATGTTCGACTTAGATGCTGACACGCCCCCGACAATCAGCACGGAGTCGGAAACGCCCGTTGACACAAATAAGCCCGATTCCTCGAAAAGCGGGTTCGGCGTTGCGAATAACGGCACACGGTAAAAGTGCCTTTGGTACGCGCTATTACGCGCCGCCCCCCGAAACGGGGGTACATACAAAGAATAACACAAGGAGGATACCTATGAGATTATTTAAGCGGAAACGCAAAGGATTCACGTTGATTGAATGTATTGTCGCTATGGCTGTGTTCGCCGTGATGACAATGATGGTAGCGCGTGTTTTGCAGATGGCTATCGACACGGAACGGGATACGAACCGTATTACGCGCGACCTCAACGCGCAGACGCAGATTATTTCAAGTGGTCAGATTAAATCACAGGCGCGGAAAACTTACGACATTGCGCTCCCAACTACTTGGACGTATCACCGTTCAAGCCGATATACGGGGATTTACTCGAATACTATCGACTCGGCCTCAACTAAATTGCCCGAAACC
>JAISLG010000015.1 GCA_031260615.1 Oscillospiraceae bacterium
TAACTCCGCGCCGACACCCCCCCCGTCTGCACCCAGTAGCGACAAACTGTCGGACGATGCAATACAGGCACTACTTGCCGCTAATTCCGCCCCGACACCGCCCCCGTCCGCACCCAGTAGTGATAAAATGTCGGACGATGCGATACAGGCACTACTTGCCGCTAACTCCGCGCCGACACCGCCACCGTCCGCACCCAGTAGTGATAAAATGTCAGACGATGCAATAGCCGCCCTCTTTAATAACCTCGGCAAATAACGGATATTCGGTTTCATAAACTACCCCAAGAAAAATTTTCGCAAAATCAAAAAACTTAAATTAAGATATAAATGAACAAAAGCGAAAAAAATACCGACCCCGATATAACCGCCGTTTTTACCAAAAACGATTTGGACGAAGGTTTATTTTCGGGTACTAAACGTAAAAAACGCCCTAAACAATACCTGTCCGACCCGTCGGAGGGTACTGTTAATATACTCGGTTTGACTGAAAACTTGCCCGATGTAGAACCCGAAGTATCGGATTCGGTTGTCGAAAATACCGAACCCGATACAATGGAGAGTCACTCCGATAACCCCGACATTGCCGAGATACTCGAAATCGCTAACGAACACGACACCGAAAGCGAAACTAACCTTGACGACGTCTTTGAATACGGGTTTTCGACCGCCGACAACGAAACACAACTGCTTGACGAAACCGCGTTAAACATTACTGACAATAACCCAGTACAATCTAATTCACTGCCAACCGAGGAAATACCCTTTCCGCATATCAACGAGAATGCCGTTCTTGACGGACGGTACACGCGCCTGCAATTCGTGTCCTACGGAAACGATATTGCGGCGTATCTCGGCTTTGACGACATTCGTGGCGAACGCGTACTTATCAGTGAATTTTTCCCCGCCGACACCGCCTCACGCGCCGAGGACGGGGTATCCGTACTCAATACCGTGGAGAAAACCGCGTACTTCAAGGCGCAAAAAACAGAATTTTTCGACCTCTATGAAACCCTGTTTAATCTCCGCAAATCAGAAGAATTTGAATTGTCACTCCAAAAAATACGCTCCGTTTTCGAGGAGAATAATACCGTCTATATAGTGTTCAAATACTACGAAGGGATTACACTCCGCGGATACCTCAAAAAAAATAAAGGGCGTATCGCGTGGGACAAAGCCGCAGGCATATTCCGCCCCGTGGTTAGGACACTAATCGGCGTTCACGGAAAAGGGCTTATCCACCGCGCAATCTCCCCCTCCAACATATTCATAGGCAAAAACGGCGATATTGTACTCACGGGTTTCCGCACCGCAATGAGCGGCACTGCCGTATCCATTGCCAAACCGTCCGCGTATTACGCCCCCGAACTGTACTCGCCGTCGGGCAAGCAATCCCAAGCAACCGACATTTATTCGATATGCGCCGTAATATTCCGTACACTGACAGGATACAATCCGCCGTCCGCTCCCGCACGCGAGGAGAATGACAAATTACGCAAGACACTGCAAGGGTTGCCCGACAGTTTCGGGATACCCGATGAGATTAAAGACGCGCTCGAAAAGGGGCTTGCGCTTGAATGGGAGGAACGCCCGCATACCTTTGCGGAATTGTCGCAGTTAATGTTCCTCGAAACGGATACGCCTGAGGTCAACCTCGGCATGAAAAAGAACGATACAATGCAGTTCTCGATTTCGGGCGACAAAACTGAAAAAAACGCTAACCGATACGACACACAGACGATTGTTGCCCCACAAAAGCAACCGCTCCCAAAACGGTATATTATCCTTATCGCGTTCCTGTCCGTGTCGTTTTTGCTTATAATAGGGTTGTTTTCATTGCCGTTTTTGTACCCCGAATTGGTTGACAAATGGCTCAGTAATCGGCATAACCCAGCCGAAACAACAGGCACGGGCGAGTCGGGTAGTACCTCATATTCGGCAACGGTGGGGCAATCCTCGGAGTCACTCCCCGGTATCGAAACTTCACCATCCGACAACTCACCGCAAATCGAGATACCCGACAGCAAATTTGTAGGCGAAAACGTGAACACATTGCGGAACACATATTCGGGATTCTTCGAGTTCACGGAAACGCCGAAATATGACGACTCCCCATACGGTACTGTACTGTCGTCCAACGCCGTACCCGGCTACGCGCAAAAGGGTACTACTATAAAGGTAACGGTAAGCGCGGGTTCGCGGTACTACAAACCGCCGCAATATCTTGGGAAAGACCGTGACCAATACGCGCAAATGCTGACGAACGACGGTATCCAATTCACGTTCGTGGCAATCAACGATGCGACTTACCCGTACAACGTGATAATAGGATTTGAAAACGCGCAAACGGGCAATAACTTCGACCGCGGCAAAACCGTAACGAACCAAAACAAATTAGTAATCTACTTCAACTCATTCGTACCCGTTGCGCCGACCAACCCTCCCGAAACAACCCAACCAGACTCGACCGCACCCCCAACAACGCAACCCGTAACCGAGCCGCAGACAAACGAACCGACTACTGCACCGCACACCGACCCACCTGTGACTGACCCACCCCATACCGATGCACCCGACCCTGCCGAATAACCCACACAGGGGGAACGATGTAATCCTTTATTGTTTCGGGCATAGCCCTTACAAAAAAATAATTAAGAGGTACAAAAAATGAATGATGAAACTCGCCGCGTATTCGACTTTCTCAAAGCAGTCGGAACGTATTATATAGCCACCGTGAGTGGTGACAAACCCTCGATACGCCCGTTTGGCACGATAAACCGTTTTAACGATAAACTTTATATCCAAACAGGGAAAAGCAAGGACTTCTACAAGCAAGTTGAGAAGAACCCCAATTTTGAAATATCCGCGTTTGACGGCAAGGGGAGTTGGCTCCGTATCGCGGGTGAGTTAGTATCCGATGACAGCGCGGAGGCTGTAAATGATATGCTTGGCGCGTATCCGAGCCTAAAAGCAATGTATGAAGCAGGCGACGGGAATGCCGTTACCCTATACTTCAAAGATGCAAAAGCGACTTGGTACAGTTTCACGGGCGCGCCCGAAACTATCGAATTAAACTAAGAAATATTTAATGTCAAAAATAAACACATCCCCAAACAAGCCCGTCCATAAGATTACACTCGGCGGACAGGCGTTAATCGAGGGTATTATGATGCGCGGCGCAAAACACGCCGCGCTTGTCGTACGTCAGAAAGACGGCGGTTTTTATACCGAAAAATGGGAAATCAAGCACGGTAAATGGTATCAGAAAATACCGTTCGTTCGCGGCTGTTTTAACTTTTTCCTCCAAATGGCGGACGGTATGAAATATATCAACATATCCGCCGAAAAAAGCGGTATGTATGACGAAATCAAAGAACCTCCGCCCGATAATATCGCCGATAGTCCCACTGATAAATCCACTGATAAATCCGCCGATAAATCGGACGGGGTTGATAATGTTACCGATACAGCCGAAAATGCCGAAAATACCGATACTGACGCGGAAAAAGACGATGAAAAATATACTGTATCGGATACGTTTATCGCCGTGTTCTCCGTAATTGGTATGTTAATCGGGGTCGCGGTCGCAATCGGATTGTTCTTTTTCGCTCCGACACTCGGATTCACGGGTATCAAAAGACTCGTGAATTACCTCGGCGGTGACGGAAGTACGTTAGTACCATTCCGTTCGGCTTTTGAGGGCATTATTAAAATGGTGCTGTTCGTGGCGTATATGGCTGCAACAGGCTTACTCAAAGAAATACGCCGAACGTATGAATACCACGGGGCGGAACATAAAACAATCGCCGCTATGGAAGCACTCGGCGACCCCAAAATACTCACTCCCGAAATAGTACGCCCGTATTGCCGTTTTCACCCCCGTTGCGGCACGAGTTTTATATTTTTGTCGCTTATTATAAGCATACTTTTTTACAGCATTGTGCCGCTTAACAGTGAAACGCTTATGGCAACTTTCGGTTGGGCGCAAGGGCTCGCCGACATTGTTCGCACAGTGGCGCGGATAATTTTAATGCCCGTTATCGTTGGGTTGTCATACGAGGTTATTCGCATTGCCGGGAAACACACCGACAAACTCATTATGCGGATAATCTCCGCGCCGGGGCTTGCGCTCCAACGGTTGACTACGCGTGAACCCGATGATGGTATGCTTGAAGTCGCGATACGTTCCGTGCAGATTGTGTTAGACGACGACGAGCCGCTTACCGTGTATCCCCCGAAAACGAAAAAGGCGGCGTAACCGCCGCAGGCAGAATAGGGCGGCGTAACCGCCGCGGGCAGAATAAGCAGTTACCCCACTATTCATTTTAACCACAACCTTAACATTTCCTCGCCCAAGTTATGGCAAACAGAGAACAACCTATGCAACCAAAAGTATCTGTAATCACCCCCGTATACAAATCTGAACAATACATTGAGGAAACTCTGTCGAGCCTTGCCGAACAGGATTATAGTAATGTGGAGTTTATACTTGTAGACGATTGCGGCGGTGACGGGAGTGTGGATATTTGCGAGTATTTTTCCGAACAGGACAGCAGGTTTGTGTTGTTACGGCACACGGAAAATCGCGGCGCGTCGGCAGGGTACAATACAGGCATTGAATACGCGTTAGGGAACGGGTCGGAATATATAATGTTCCTCGACAATGACGACATCGCCGAACCGAATTTGGTTTCAAGTGCGGTCGAACTTATTACACGGACGGGGACGGACATTGCGGCATTCAGTTTTAACTGTTTTCGGCTTAACGACAACGCGAACGGCACATCTAAAATATACGACCGTATCCCGACAGACACGATAATCAATCCGCGCGAAAACCCGTTGCCGCTCTTAATGGGGAATTCGCCTTGGTGCAAGATACGGCGCGCAAATTTGCTCCGCGAACACCGCGATATTCGCTTTCAGGAAACGCGCGGATTATACTTCGGAGATATATCGTTTTGGACAAAGGAAATATACTACGCCGAGCGGTTTGTTTATATGGACATTCGCCTTGTGAATTACCGCGTTACGCCTACGAACACCACGAACACGATTGCCGATTATTCTGCGTACTTGCCTGAATTTTACGAGGTGCGGAACTTCCTGTCCGCGCATAACGCGCACGGTACTCCGTTCGCGAAAACGAACTTCCAAAAGACATTGTTCACGCTTGACCTCGAATACAGTACGCGCCAATTTTCGGACGACATCAGAACACAGTTTAAGGCTGAGATTGATAAATACGTTGACACAGAAAAAGCATTAGGAAACTGTTAAATGAACCACAAAGTATCCGTCATCACCCCCGTATATAAGTCCGAACAGTACCTTGAAGAAACCCTGTCGAGCCTTGCCGAACAGGATTATAGTAATGTCGAGTTTATACTTGTAGACGATTGCGGCGGTGACGGGTCGGTTGATATTTGCGAGTATTTTGCCGAACAAGACAGCAGGTTTGTATTGTTACGGCACACGGAAAATCGCTGCGCGTCGGCAGGGTACAATACAGGCATTGAATACGCGCTCGAAAACGGGTCGGAGTATATAATGTTCCTCGACAATGACGACATCGCCGAACCGAATTTTGTTTCAAGCGCGGTAGAACTTATTACACGGACGGGGACGGACATTGCGGCGTTTGATTATGAAATGTTTACGGAACAAAACGGGATACGCGTAAAATACCCCGACATTTATAAAACTCCCCCTGATGTACTTCCGCGAAACAGAATTATTAAACCACTTCAAGACCCGCCGTATCTCACATTATTTAACGGACCTTGGATTAAAATACGCCGCGCCGATTTGCTCCGCAAACACAAAGATGTACGGTTTCAAGAGGTGGGCGGTGTGTATTTCGGGGATATTTCGTTCTGGGCAAAGGAATTTTATTACGCGAAAACATTCGTGTTGTCAGACGTGTGCCTTGCAAAATATCGGGTTACGCACACAAACTCGACAAACAAAATCAACAATTGTGATGGATACTTCAATGAGTTTCACGAGACGCGCCGCTTTATCACCAAGCATAACGCGCACGGAACCAACTTCGCAAAGGTAAACTTCGACAAATCCATACAGACCCTCGAAGGGGCATACAATGGGTTTGATTTGGACGAGGACACGAAAGCAAAACTCAAAACCGTTATTGACAGGTATCTGTCGGAAGAAAAAGCATTAGGGAACTGTTAAAATATGCAATCAAAAGTATCTGTAATCACCCCAATATACAAATCTGAACAATACATCGAGGAAACTCTGTCGAGCCTTGCCGAACAGGATTATAGTAATGTTGAGTTTATACTTGTAGACGATTGCGGTGGTGACGGGAGTGTGGATATTTGCGAGTATTTTTCCGAACAGGACAGCAGGTTTGTATTGTTGCGGCACACGGAAAATCGAGGTGCGTCGGCAGGGTACAATACAGGCATAGAATACGCACTCGAAAACGGGTCGGAATATATAATGTTCCTCGATAATGACGACATCGCCGAACCGAATTTTGTTTCAACCTCAGTTGAAGTTATCACACGGACGGGTGCGGACATTGCGGCGTTCGGGTATAATCAATTTTGCTTAGCCCCCGGACACG
>JAISLG010000035.1 GCA_031260615.1 Oscillospiraceae bacterium
TTCTTTTCTTTCGCGAAAGAAAAGAACCAAAAGAAAGCCTTGATACCATCTTGGTTTGAGTGGCGACAATTCGCGCAAGACAAGCAACGGAACGAAACACATTTAATCCAAATATGTAAAGGAAACGAGGGGGGACGTGTTCTTTTCTTTCGCGCAAGACAAGCAACGGAATGAAACACATTTAATCCAAATATGTAAAGGAAACGAGGGGGAATGTGTTCTTTTCTTTCGCGCAAGACAAGCAACGGAATGAAACACATTTAATTCAAATATGTAGGGGCGATGTCCACATCGCCCCGTTTGTGATTTGTATGCCCCGTTCCTCCCGTTCCTTTGTGTGTGGTATGTGTTGTAGCCTCAGTTGCCCTGAATGTTTAGGCTTGAATTGTACTCTTGTTTGATGTATAATTACATAATCCCTGATTGTGTGTTAAATAAAAAAATACTTAGATAAACTTATGTTAAATTCCTTTTCCGATAGTTATAAATCCGCTGGTGTGGATATTGAGGCAGGTTATGCTTCTGTCAACCTTATGAAAGAACACGTTGAACGAACCCGAGTTAAGGGAGCGTTCGATGCTCTCGGCGGTTTTGGGGGGTTGTTTCTTCCTGACTTGTCGGGTATGAAAGAGCCTGTTCTTGTGTCGGGTACGGACGGTGTAGGTACAAAACTTAAACTTGCGTTTCTCCTTAACCGCCACGATACTATCGGTATCGACTGCGTTGCTATGTGCGTCAACGATATTATCTGTTCGGGGGCAAAACCACTGTTCTTCCTCGACTATATCGCTTGCGGTAAAAATTCCCCCGAAAAAATCGCGCAGATTGTAAAAGGCATCGCGGACGGCTGTGTATCTGCCGGTTGCGCGCTCGTGGGCGGCGAAACCGCTGAAATGCCCGGGTTCTATAAAGAGGACGAATACGACCTTGCAGGATTCTCCGTCGGTATCGTTGATAGACCTAAAATTACCGATAAAACCGCTATGCAAGTCGGCGACGCAATTATCGGACTCGAAAGTACCGGGTTACACTCCAACGGATTCTCCCTCGTCCGCAAAGTGTTCAATATCAATAACCCCGACAGGCTCGCAATTAAAGTACATGGGTCGGAACATACACTCGGCGAAATATTACTCGCGCCTACCGCTATATATGTCAAACCCGTCCTCAAAGCGATTGAAAATATAAAAGTATCGGCTATATCGCATATTACGGGCGGCGGTTTCTACGAGAACGTACCGCGCTCGTTCCCCGAACATTTAGCGGCGGTTGTCAAAAAAGACAGTTACCCCGTCCACCCCATTTTCAAACTTCTCCAAGACACGGGGCATATCCCCGAACACGATATGTATAACACGTTTAATATGGGTATCGGTATGACACTTGTCGTGCCGAAAGCAGATGCCAAAGACACCCTCCGTATTATCGGGGAGGCAGGGCAAGTCTGCTATCAAATCGGGGAAGTTACCGAACGCACGGATAATGGCGCGGTAGTTATCGTATAATATGAATATTACTGTGTGTGTGAGCGGCGGCGGCACTAATTTACAGTCGCTGATTGACAACGGGATTGACATTAGTTTGGTTATCGCGAGTAAACCGAATATATACGCGATTGAACGGGCAAACGCGGCGAATATACCCGTAATTGTCGGGGCGATACCCGATAACTTGGACACGGATTTGATTGTCCTTGCAGGGTATTTGCGGATTGTACCACCCGAGATATGCGACAAGTATCGGGTTATTAACATACACCCCGCGTTACTGTCCGTCAAAAATAAGGACGGCACCCCGAAATACGGGGGCGTGGGTATGTACGGGTTAAACGTGCATCGTGCCGTCCTCACTGCACACGAAAAATACACGGGTGCAACCGTACACTATGTAACAGCCGAGGTGGACGGCGGTGAAATTATACTTGAAAAATCCGTCGAAATACCCGATAATATATACGCTACTCCCGACCTCGATACGGCTGCACGAGAACTCCAACGGCTCGTTATGGACAAGTGCGAACGGGTGGTTATGCCAATGGCGGTGCGGAATATTATTGGTTTGGGTTATGAGAAATTACCCGATGAACCGAAATTTTCCGAATAATTTTTTTAGGGAGATACATTATGGCTCAGTTTGATATTCAAGAAACACGAAAAGACGAATTGATACATCTGTATCAAGATTTGGAACTGCTCTATTCAAAAGGCAATAAAGAAAAAATCGAGGCTGGAATATGGCTTGCCGAAAGAATGAGAAAACGGCTTATTGATTTGGGTTACGAGAAATTACCCGATGAACCAAAATTTTCTGAATAAATTTTTTTTTAGGGAGGTACACTATGACTTTACCTGAAATGCAAAATATACAACTTCATTCGTATATTGACGTAATCTTGGACTTGAAAATACTCAAATCGCAACTGACAGCCGACGAATACAAGGCGGCGGCTCGGCTCGCGGAAATGAGTAAAGAACGCTTAATTGCACTCGGTGTGCAGAATATCCCCGATGTTCCGCAATAATAAACGGAGATAAATACCAATGCCTCGCTTCACCCCCCCACACTAACCAATATTATATACTCCGTATCGGTAAAGTCGCTCTACCGCAAAAACGCGGAGCATTTTTTAGTGGTGTTGCGATATAAATTAAACAGGAAATACTAACTATGCAAATACTCGAAACACTCCCCTACCACGGGCGCGGCATAATTGTCGGCAAAACCGACGACGGAAAAGCCGCTGTCGGTTACTTTATATCAGGACGCAGCGCGAATAGCCAAAACCGTATTTTTGAAACCAACCGCGAATACGGCGCGTCCGAAATAATACGCACCGCGCCGTTCGACTCGTCTAAGGTTACTGACCCGTCACTCATAATATACAACGCCGTCCGTAACCTCGGTAACAAAACTATTGTCACCAACGGCGACCAGACCGATACAATTTATGAACTTATGGATAAGCAATATTCGTTTGAGCAGTCACTCCGCGGGCGCGAGTATGAACCCGATTCGCCTAACTATACCCCCCGTATCAGTACCGTAATACACATCGACCGAAAAGGTGACTTTAACTATGCAATATCAATACTCAAAAAAAGCGGCGGCAATGAAACTAATAGGCATACTTTCTCCTATTCTAATCCCGCTCGCGGCAAAGCGCGTTTTATCCGCACTTATCGGGGAGAACAAGACGGTGTATTGCTTCCGTTTGACGGAGAGCCAATCGAAACCCCGATAAAAAATACCATTGACGAGTTCTCCGCCGATATTTGGAACAGTTTGTCGCCCGATTACAAAATATCGTTGGTTACGCGGTTTATCGACCCGACAACAGGTGAATATGAGCAAAATATCATAAACAAACACGGGTAATTGCTATGCGTAGTGGGTTGCTTGCTATACCTCTTGACGAAGCGTTCGCACAGGCAGTCGAGGACGATACCTGCCCTCTTTGTGTAATGCTCAAAACACTCGAACTCCGCGTGGCGGAATACGTCACGGGTCCCGCTATGATGGAACCCGACTTCCGTACCGAAACAAATTCCAAAGGGTTCTGCAACAAGCACCTTAAACAACTCCTCGAACAAAATAATAGGCTCGGCGTAGCATTGATACTGTCCTCGTATTTGTCGATAAATAAACCGTTTTATCCGCATACAAAACGCACGGGCGAACTAAATAACACTTGCTTTTCGTGTGAGCAAATCGACAAGGGTTTTGTGGCTCTTACCAAACAAATATTGGTCGAATATAAGGACACGCCCACTTTCGCGCCGCTCGTTAAACGGCAAAAATATTATTGCCTGCCGCACTATAACGCGCTTATATCCGAATATAATAAACTCCCGAAAAAAATACAAAAGGCAATCCCCGATTTCCCGTCCGTTATCGGCACAGTCGCCGAAAATACGCGCGCGAAACTCGAAACGGACATCAAAACTTTCTGTAAATCCTTCGACTACCGCAATATCGGAAAAGCACTCTCCGAACAAGAAAAAATAAGCATAGAAAATACAATGTACTTCCTCACGGGGGAAAAATAAACTCTATTAAAAAGAATGAAAAAAAAATTATCACTGCTCATCGCAAGTATACTCCTCATCACGTCCGCAACCGCGTGTAAGAAAATACCCCTTGACGAATACAACGCACTCCACAGCCGCACATACAATGAGGGGCAAACTACCGAGGAAACGAACACTTCCGCACCCTCGGACACGCATACTACCGCCACGGGAAAGCCCGATTTAACCGCGAATTGGAGTACCTCTTTGACCGTCACGGGTGAATTTTCCGTGTCGGAATCCGTTGTGACCGAACCGCCGATTATTAACGTGCCGAACTTCGTCACGGGGATACAAAACGGTGTCGCAAAATACACCAACGCGAATGTAATGAATGCCGAAAACGCCGCGATATACAATATCGACACGGGCGAACTCGTGTACCTCAAAGAACAACCGAAAATTAACCCGACCGCCGCCGTGCGTATCCTCGCCGCCCTAACCGCGTTAAACTACTTTGGGGAGGACGAGCAAATTACAATCGGAACGGAGGTTTCCCTCTCCAACGGGACAAAGTTAAAATACGCAAAAGGCACGGTACTTACGCTGAAACAGGCGATTGCCGCATCTATTGTCGGGCTGAAAGGGCAAGGTGCGAATGACGTCGCGTACGCAATCGCGGTTAATATTGCGAGGGCATACAGCAAAGATCCCGATATGACCGATACCGCGGCAGTCGCGGCGTTCGTGAATATGATGAAAGTTTACGCCGCCGATAAATTAAACCTCACTACCTTTGAACCCGCAAACCCGTCGGGATACCTCGACAGCAAGCAAAACGCAACAATGCGCGATATACTGACTATACTCGCGGCGGCGGCAGAAAACCCGACTATTACCGATGTATGCGCGATTAAAACTACTGCGGCGGGTAAGACGTTCGACCCAACTTTCCCGTCCTCTACCCTCGCGGATAACGGGGGATACGCATTCGCGCGCGTGGACAGTTACTGGTATTTCTACGGATTGTACACAAATAAAAAAGGCGAACGCCTTATTATTCACCTGTCCAATGGCACGGAAACGAACTCGAAAAAAGACTTGGCTAAGATGTTAGAATACGCTGTGAATGGGATACCACTCGAATAACAACGTTCCCCTGATTGGTTTATGAAACGGATAATTTTGGTTTAATGAATATAAATAAAAAAAAATATGCTGCAATTCGGCTCACTGTATGCGGAGTGCTTGCCGCGCTGTCGATTATATTTTACACACTGCTTGAATTTCCCGTGCCGGGAGCGTATGGATTTTTGAAAGTAAACCCGTCTGACATACCCGCAATACTCGCCGGGATATTCCTGTCCCCGTTTTACGCAATCGGTGTCATTGCAATACGGTGCATTGTGCATTTGATGAACACGACTACGGGCGGACTCGGTGAAGTAGTGGATTTTGTCATTGCTATTGCATCTGTGCTAATGTTCATACTGCCCGTGAAACTCATACAGCTTAAACCTGACTTGACCGCGAAACGCACAGCAATATCGTACATTGTCGGGGTTTTAGCCGCTACTGTTGCGGCGGTAATCGCGGGTGCGCTCATAAACCTTGTTACGTTCAAGGCGTTTATGGGGCTTATGGCACCCACAGTACCCGTGAATTGGGCGATGACTAAGGACTTTATACTGTTCGGCGGCACGCCTTGTACATTACTCCGCTCCGCGCTTAACTTCGGGGCGGCTGTCGTAATATGCCCCATTCTCGCCCCGACGTTAAAAAGAATATACTCCTTATCGGTATAAGTCGCACTACCGCAAAAACGCGGAGTGTTTTTGTAGTGTTGCGGTATAATAAAATAGACACCCATTATGAAAAGAACTGACTTTCACACACACATACTACCGAATATCGACGACGGCGCGGCAGATGTCGCTGAGTCCGTCTGTATGTTAAAAAAACTCGCGGCTGACGGCGTGGATACTGTGTATCTAACTCCGCATTACCGCGCGGACAAACAGAGTTACGATAATTTTATAAGCGGACGCGAAATCGCGTATAACCGCTTAGTTTCTGCACTTGAAACGGAACAGGATATGCCGACACTTGTCCTCGGCGCGGAGGTACGGGCATTCGATGAATTAACAGACTTGTCGAAAGACGAGTGGCGCGGAGTATCGGCGAACAATACGATACTGCTTGAACTGCCTTACATACCCGCCCCGAATATGGTGGCGGAGCATTTTCTGCCGTTGTTTTCGCAGATACAAGGATACGGGTTTAATATTTGCCTTGCCCATATCGAACGGTACATTGCATACGCCGAACCCGACATACTGCGCGAGATAATATCCGCCGCCGCATACCCCGCGCAACTTAACTGCGAATCCCTCGTTGCGAATCCAATCGACAAATCGCGGCTGTTCGCGGAGGAATGCCTGAAAGACGGGGTATACGGTTTTTTGGGGACAGACTCGCACAATACGCACACGCGTATGCCGCGTTTCGCGGACACGGAAAAGTACATTAGGCGGCACTTCTCGGACGCTGATTTCTTGTCGCTGATGCCAAGGTGACAAGCAACCAAACAACAAGGGGAACAGCCAAAGGCAATAATCTTAACCGAGGGGGCTTTGCCCCCTCACCCCCAGCAGGGGGCTACGCGCCCCCTGCACCCCGCGGCAGCGTGACGCTGCACCCTTGAAGTGGCGAAAAGCAACCAAATTTATTCAGAGGGTTTGTTGGGGCGAACGCAAGTGACGGTATGCACAATATGTATTTATACATAAAAAAGCAAGTCGCGAACATATTCGGGACTTGCATTGGTTTCTTTATTTTTCTTTATATATGCTTACTTTGCCCCGGCGAGCATAAGTTTAATCCTATTCAGCTGGTTCACCTCACTTGCCCCCGGGTCGTAGTCTACTGCTACTATGTTGCTTTCGGGGTGGCGGCGGCGTAATTCGCCGATTACGCCCTTGCCCGTGACGTGGTTGGGTAGGCACGCGAATGGTTGGATACATACGATATTGTTTACGCCTGTTTCGATTAACTCTAACATCTCCGCTGTCAAAAACCAACCCTCGCCTGCAATGTTACCCGTTGATACCACATTTTCCGCTAATTTGCGGATATGGTCAAAATCCGTATTTTCGCCGAATTTCGGGTGCCGCGACAGTGCGTCGCGATACGGTTTTTGCAGTTTGAGGAACGCCTTGATTGCAAGGTTGCTCAGCAAATGCCGTTTTGTCGAGCAAGTCAAGTATTGGTGCCGCACATTCGCGTGGTCGGCAAGGAACAGCATAAAGCCCATTAAATCGGGTACTACTGCCTCCGCACCCTCCTTTTCGAGTACACCAACAATGTCATTGTTCGCCCCGGGGTGGTACTTGACAAGCACCTCTCCTACTACCCCGACACGGGGCTTTTTCACGTCCGTTATCGGTAATTTGTCAAATTCAGCGAATATCTTTTCGAGGGTGCGGCGTACTGCCCCGAAGTTTACCGTTTTCAGGCTTAACTTCGCCTCCTCCGCTAACTTGTCGCGTAATTCCTGTGCGCTCCCAGCGACTACCTCGTAAGGGCGTGTGCGATACAAGCATTTCATCAGCGCGTCCCCGTAAATTAACGACATAAACGCGCGCATTAACATAGCCACCGATTTGTGGAAACCCTTTTGCCGTTCCATTCCTTGAAAATTCAGCGATATTAACGGCGTATTGCGATACCCTCCGTCCGATAACGCCTTTTTCAACAGCCCGTAATAATTCGTTGCGCGGCACGTCCCACCCGTTTGTACTATCATTACCGAGGTATTGTCAAGGTCGTATTTGCCGCTGTCAAGCGCGTGCATTAACTGTCCCACTACCATTATCGCAGGGTAGCAGGCATCGTTGTTGACGTACTTTAACCCCGTTTCAACCGTGTCGCCGTTAAATTCTTTCAGTATCTCAAAGTTGTATCCGCTGTAATTAAATGCCGCTTCGAGTATGTCAAAATGCGACGGCGACATCTGCGGAGCAAGTATAGTATGCCGTTTCTTGAACTCTTTGGCGAAATATGGGGGTGTGTACGGCGTGTACCGTACTGTCCTCGGGCGTTTCGTGCCGCGCCGTTTCTTGTCCTCGATAACCGATATTAGCGACCGCACGCGTATCCGTGCCGCACCAAGATTGTTCACTTCGTCTATTTTGAGTACCGTATGCGTTTTCCCTGAGTTGTGCAGTATCTCCGCGCATTGCTCGATTGTTACCGCGTCAAGTCCGCACCCGAACGAGTTCAACTGTATGAGTTCCAAGTTGTCGTTCTCGCATACTACTTCCGCCGCCGTAAACAGCCGAGAATGGTACGTCCATTGGTCGGTTATCCGCAACTTGCCCTCGTGTTGCCCGAGGTGCGCTATACTGTCCTCCGACAATACCGCGTACCCGTAACCGCTTAACATTTGCGGTATCCCGTGGTTTATCTCGGGGTCGATGTGATACGGTCGCCCGGCAAGTACAATACCCTCCCCGTGCTTTTCCGCAATAATACGGAGGGTTTCCTCCCCCTTCGCGCGCAACTCCGCTCTGTACTTTTCCTGTTCTTCGTACGCTTTGGCGAGTGCAAACCCGATTTCCGCTCCCGTAATGTTCGCCGTTTTGTCAAAATAATCCTTGCCGCAAAACTCCTCTACAAGTCGCTCGGACATACGGTTAGGCTCGTATATCGGCAAGAACGGGTCAAGGAAACTAACCTCCCCCGAATGTATTTCGGGTACGCAGTTTTTGATAACCTCGCCATAAGTCGCAACAATGGGGCAGTTGTAGTGGTTGTCGCCGCCCGTATTTGCACGCTCGTCCGTTTCAAAGGTTAAACTTGGGTAGAAGATGAATTTGATGCCGTCATTGATAAGGGACTGCACTGCCCCGTGCATTAGTTTGGCGGGGTAACAGACACTTTCAGATGGCATTGTTTCCATACCGAGGTCGAATATTCCGCGTGAACTCTCGGGGGATACGATAACCTCGTATCCGAGTTTGTCAAAGAACGTGAACCAAAACGGGTAATTCTCGTACATACCGAGTACGCGCGGTATCCCAACTTTGCCGCGTTTCGCACCGACAGTCGACTTGTAGTTAAATATCCGCTTGTACTTCCAATCGTATATATCAGGCATTTTCTCCTTGTCGGAGAGTTTTTTCTTGCCTGATATATCGCCCTTTTCACAGCGGTTGTTTGTAACGTAAATTTCGCCGTCGGGGAATTTGGATATGGTGAGCAGACAGTTATTCGGGCATTTGCCGCACCGCGCCGACCGCTTATCCACAGTGAATTTGTCCAACTCGTCAAGCGAAAGTATAGTGGACTGTTCACCGTCCGAGAGTTTCGCGGCAATCAATGCCGCGCCGTATGCTCCCATTAACCCAGCCTTGTCGGGGCGCACTACTTCACGCCCTGTTTCGGCTTCAAACGCGCGGAGTACACTTTCGTTAAGGAAAGTGCCGCCCTGAACGATAACACGTTCACCCATTTGCGAGTTATCGCGGAGTCGGATTACTTTATACAGTGCGTTTTTGACGACAGACAAGGATAACCCTGCGGATATATCGGCGACTTCCGCGCCCTCTTTTTGCGCTTGTTTAACGCGGCTGTTCATAAATACGGTACTACGCGAACCTAAATCAACGGGATTTTTCGCGAGCAATCCAATCTGACTGAACTCTGCCGCCGTCATACCGAGCGCATTAGCAAAGTTTTCTATGAAACTGCCGCAACCCGAACTGCACGCCTCGTTGAGCAACAGATTATCAATTTCCGCGCCTGTATTGCCCTCGGGATATTTGAGTGTAATACACTTCATATCCTGTCCGCCGATGTCGAGAATGAAGTTTACTCCCGGGAGTATTTTCTGTGCCGCCGTGCAATGCGCGACTGTTTCGACTTCGCCCTTGTCGCACCGTAATGCGGCTTTGATGAGGTGTTCGCCATAACCTGTTGTACAGACTTTGCCGATAAACGCGCCTTTGGGGAGATTAGCATAAATGTCTTTGAGAATGTTAATAACCGCCATTAACGGGTCGCCCTTGTTGCCACCGTAATACGAGTAGATTATCCGCGCGTCGCTGTCGATGAGCGCGGCTTTGGTAGTAGTCGAGCCTATGTCGATACCGAGGAATACTTCGCCTTTGGTATCGGCTATTTCGGACGTGGGTATTTTATGCGCGGCGTGTCGAGTTCTGAATTCTGCGAGTTTATTTTCGTTCTCGAACAAGGATGGCAAGCGTTTAACTTCGTGCGCGTAACTGTCGGATATATCGGTTATTTTAGTTTTGAGTTCAGTGACAGACAC
>JAISLG010000036.1 GCA_031260615.1 Oscillospiraceae bacterium
TGTGTCCCATCCGCTGTAACCGGTTACAGCGGATGGGACACAAATAATAACGCGCGGTCGTACAAGCATATTATCCGACAACCGCCCGATATATTCTTTTATCATAACCTCCGTCATAACATTATCGGAGATTACGCCGTCTTTCATAGGGCGCACTACAATGATATTCACAGGGGTACGCCCGACCATTTTATACGCCTCGTCGCCGACCGCGATTACCCGTTTTTTTCGAGTATTATACGCGACCATTGACGGCTCATTGATTACGATTCCCTTTTTTCCGAGGGTGATGAGTACATTCGCCGTACCCAAGTCTATTCCGATGTCTACCGAACCCACTAATCATACTCCTACATCTAACCATATAATTGTATTCTGTTCGCATTTAGTTGTCAACAGGTTAATGGGAAAAGGTTGCGAATATTTTTCGCGTTTCTGTCTTGTAATCTTTTCCAAAATGTGTATAATATTTTTGTGTAATGTATAGGTTTTCGTGAGGGGTTATGGCTTATTCTCGCGTTGGCGCGGTTGGTTTGTTTGGGCTTAACGCGTATGCCGCCCGTGTGGAGGTTACGTTGTTGGAGGGTGTGCCCGAATTTGACATTACTGGTTTGCCCGACACAGGCGTACAAGAGAGTAGAAAACGCATAGCCGCCGCATTAAAAAACAGTGGTATCCCCCTTAAATCCGTCCGCAGAATAGTAAACATCTCACCCGCGTCTGTCCGAAAAACTGGTTCCGGGTTCGACCTCGCAATATGCGCCGCGCTCCTCTCCGCACAGGGTACTGTCGAAATACTCCCCGACGATGCGTTTGTCGGCGAACTGGCACTTTCAGGTGAACTTAACCCCATACAGGGCATATTACCAATGGCACTCGCACTCAAAGAAAGCGGCAGCAAACGCGTTTTCCTCCCGTCCGACAATGCAAAAGAGGCGTCCGTCCTCGACGGCATTGAAATAATACCCGTGTCGGATTTGAACGCGCTGATAAGGCATTTAACGGGACTCCAACCCATTCCGCCCACACCACGATACATACCGACCGCCGAGGAATACGCGTATGCGGTGGATTTTGCTGATGTCAAAGGGCAAAAACACGCTATCCGCGCAATTGAAGTCGCCGCCGCAGGGTTCCATAATATTCTAATGGTCGGGATACCAGGTGTCGGCAAGTCGATGATTGCCAAGCGTATACCTACAATACTCCCCCCGATGACGTTCGACGAAAGTATCCAAACCACGCGCATTTATTCCGTTGCCGGGCTGATTAACCCCGACAAACCATTGATAATCGAACGCCCGTTCCGCGCTTGTTCGCATACCGCGAGTGCCGCCGGGATAGTCGGCGGCGGCGCAGTACCAAGCCCTGGCGAGTTGTCGCTTGCCCATAATGGGGTGTTGTTCCTTGACGAGTTCCCAGAATTTCGCCGAGATGTACTTGAAGGTTTGCGTCAACCTTTGGAGGACGGAACAATACATATTACACGGTCGGCTGCAAAAACCGAATACCCGTGCCGCATAATGTTAGTTGCGGCAATGAACCCTTGCCCGTGCGGTAATTACGGCAACAAACACACGGCTTGCACTTGCACGGATATTGCGCGGATAAAATACCGCGAGAAAATCAGCGGTCCGATAATGGACAGGATTGACATACACGTTGAGTTGTCGGGGATAAGTTATGACGACATTAAGAGCGGCAAGAGTTACGATACATCGGAGCGTATCAAAGCGCGGATTATGAAATCGCGCGAGGTGCAATCCGACAGGTATCGGGGAATGCCGTTCAATGTGAACTCGGAGATACCGTCTAACTTGACAAAGCAATACTGCACGATGACTGCCGACGCGGAAACTATTGTAAAGGCGGCGTTCGATACGTTGGGATTGTCGCCGCGCGGACACGACAGGCTACTTAAAGTTGCGCGGACAATCGCGGACTTGAACGGGGCGGAGCATATCGAGAAGATACACGCTATGCTTGCGGTGCAGTTGAGAGCTATGGACAGGAAACAAAAATGACGATGTGTCGGGGGTAGTTACTTCGTTACTTCGTTTAACCCCTTTCCTCATTGTTGACACGATAAACGCCACCCCCCAAATAATATCGGGGGGTGGCGTTGCGAACGGTTACAAGTCTATCATACCCCTTGTTACTTGCCTAATTTAATCTTCCCCAACTGTATAGCCGCTCCACTCGCACCCTTGCCGAGGTTATCGAGTCGTGAAGTCAGCACAATATTGTCCGTGTTACCCGACACGGTTATTTTAATATCGTCCGTATCCGCAAGGTCATTCGCGGAGATGTAATCGGGCGGGTCGTCGTCGATTATGATATTCGCGTGTCCGTTGTAGTGTTTCGCGTACAGTTCACGCAGTTGTTCAACGGTAGTCCGTTTCGGCAGATTGCGCACGAACAGCGGTATCTGCAATAATATTCCGCTGTAATAATCGTCCACGGACGGGCAGAAAAACGGCGTAACCGTCATATTACTTATTTCGCGCATTTCGGGGAGGTGCTTATGGTTTTGGTTCAACCCATACGCACGCGGAGCGGATAACGACTTCGGTCTGTCCGCACTCTCGTAATCGGCAATGCCCTTTTTGCCCGCGCCGCTGTATCCGCTCACAGCCGATGCCGACAGCGGAAACCAGCGCGGTATAATATTCGCCGCGACAAGCGGATACACCAACGCAATAAACGCCGTTGCATAGCACCCGGGTACGGCAATACGTTTCGACTCGAGTATTTTTTGGTAATGCCCGTCCGACAATTCGGGGAATCCATACGCCCAATCGGGGTTGATACGGTGGGCGGTAGACGCGTCTATTATCACTGTGTCGGGGTTCTCGCACAGGGATACACTTTCCTTCGCGGCATCGTCGGGCAGACACAAATAGACTAAATCCGCGCTGTTAATCAAACGCTTTTTCTCCGCAACGTCCTTCCGCAATTCGTCAGGTATCGTGAGTAATTCTATATCGCCTAATTCGGCAATACGTTCGTGGATACGCAAGCCCGTTGTGCCCGCGCTCCCGTCAATAAATATTTTTGGCATAGTAAACGCTCGTTAAATTAGTAGTGGTTTGTTCGCTTAAAATGGGTTCTGTGGTGTGGTAAAAATTAAGAAGATTGAATGTTGTTTATTCAAAAAAAACTTAGACGGGGTAACTGCCCAAATTGCCCGTGGCGGTTACGCCACCCGCACCGCCGTAACTTGTCCGTGTTTTCAAGCAGTTATCCAAATTAACCGCAGTGTAAATATCGTCCTCAAACAGGTTTGTGTACGCTTTGTACTGTTCAAGTGGCAGTGTTTCGAGGGTAAGGTGTTCCTTTTCGCAGTGCGCGACAATCTGCCCCGTAATTTTATACGCGTCACGGAAGGGTAATCCCTTTTTAGCGAGGTAGTCCGCGCAATCCGTTGCATTGATAAACCCGTCCGCGCACGCACGCCGCATTTTGTCCTTATTCACCGTCAAAGACCGTAATAACGGCGAGGACAACAACAGGCAATCCGACACCGTATCGAACGCACCGATAACAATTTCCTTGTCCTCTTGCAAGTCCTTATTGTAGGCAAGGGGCAACCCCTTTACAGCGGTAAACATTGCGGTCATTGCGCCGAAAACGCGTCCTGTCTTGCCCCGTATCAGTTCAGATATATCGGGGTTTTTCTTTTGCGGCATAATGCTTGACCCTGTGGAGAATGTGTCGTCAAGGGTAACAAACTTAAATTCCGCAGACGAGAACAGTATCAATTCCTCTGACAACCGCGACAAATGCACGGCAATAACAGACAACGCGGACAGCAATTCCAAACAAAAATCCCTATCCGACACCCCGTCAAGCGAATTACCGCACGGGGACGCAAAGTCTAATTTGTCGGCAGTGTACGCTCTGTCGATATTAAACGATGTACCTGCCAATGCGCCGCTCCCGAGCGGACACTCGGACATAGTACGTCGCCGCGCATCGGATATTCGTTCCTTATCGCGCGTGAACATTGCCTTGTATGCGTTCAACCAGTGCGCGTAGGTAATGGGTTGTGCGCGTTGGAGGTGCGTGTACCCCGGCATTATTGTATCCGTGTGTTCGGCGGCGATGTCGGTAATAGTGTCGATTAGTTCGATAAGCGCGGCGGTAATCCCGTCCGCCCTGTCCGCGCAGTATAATCGAAACGCGGTTGCGACTTGGTCGTTACGCGACCGCGCAGTGTGTACTTTTTTGCCGATGTCACCGAGTTTTTCGGTTAATTTGCGTTCGAGGAAACTGTGTACGTCCTCATCCGTTTCGTCGCCCGTGAGTAATGTACCTCTGTTATATTCCGCAAGCATATCCGACAACGCGGCGCAAATCAAGGCACTGTCATTTTCGGTGATAATCGCCTGTTTTCCGAGCATAGACGCGTGTGCAATACTCGCGAGTATGTCAAACGGAAGCAATGCCTTATCCACCGCGAAACTGTCATTAAACCGTTTCGCGAGGGGCGACAATTCCTTTTCAAACCGACCTTTCCAAAGTTTATCCATTTTGTATTCCTAATCGTAATTGTAATAAGAGGCGACATTGTACGGTGTGTCAATCTATTTTAACTGTCATCATAACCTCATCCGCGTTCTTTTTCCGTCCGTTCACAATGCGGCAAATTAACAACACAACCCCATAGGGAATAAAGGACAGTATAATGGCGAACATATAGGACGGCAGAATAATTTTACCGAATATAACAGCGGCTCCGTCCACGGAGGGGAGAATATAGTTAAAAAAGTACGCGAACAGGCAACACAACCCACACGTTACACCGTTGAGCCAAAAGTGGTTAAGGAAATTTGGGCGAAGTATCGTAAACATCGCGGATA
>JAISLG010000094.1 GCA_031260615.1 Oscillospiraceae bacterium
ACACGGACCTGAACCGTGCGCGTCTGCCAGTTCCGCCATATCCGCACAACGGGGCAACAACAAAGCAATAGAATGATACAACAAAAAACATCTGTTGTCAACCCCAAATTCCCCCTTGACAAGCCCCCTTGGGAAATTGTATAATACAAGGTAGTTTCCTAAGACTGCAAGCAATATGTAAGCCTTGCACAGGGGGCGTGCCCGATAATCTGTGTAATTTGTTATACATTGTATTTATTATGCCGTTCCTTCTTAGATTTAGGACGGTTATTTTTTTACCGTAATATTCTGTGAAAGGAGAAAATAAATGCCAAGCAATAAAATACTCGCGAAGAAACAGGCGCAAGTTGCTGAACTTACCGAGAAAATCAAGAACGCTCCCGGCGGCGTGTTCGTTGATTACAAGGGTATCAACGCTGAGGACGATACCAAACTCCGTAAAGAACTCCGCGAGGCAGGGGCTGATTACTTTGTAGTCAAGAATACCCTCCTCAAACTCGCCCTCGACGGCGCAGGGATTAGCGGCGCGGAAGATTACCTCAAAGGGTCAACCGCTATCGCTCTCGGGACTGATGTTATCACCGCTCCCAAAATCCTCTACACCTATCAGCAGGAAGCCGCGAAAAAAAATAAAACTTATTCTATCAAGGCAGGTTTCATCGACGGGAAAATCGCCGATAAGGCTCTCGTTGAAGAATACGCGCAGTTGCCGAGCAAAGAGGTTCTGTTGTCCAAACTCCTCTTCCTCTTGCAATCCCCGATGCAGCGGCTCGCTATCGGTTTGTCCGAAGTCGCGAAACAAAAAGAATCCGCGTGAGATTGCTAATGTCTATCGCGCGTGTACCATATTATATATAAGGAGAATTTTCCAATGGCTCTCAAAATCAATGAAATCGTTGACGCGGTTAAAGAACTTACCGTCCTCGAACTTAATGACCTCGTAAAGGCTATCGAAACTGAATTCGGCGTTACCGCGGCGGCTGTCGCAGTTGGCGGCGGCGCGGCTGCTCCCGCGGCTGAAGCGGAGAAAACTGAATTTGATGTTATTCTTGCGTCCTTCGGCGAAAAGAAAATGGACGTTATCAAAGTCGCTAAGGAAGTCCTCGGGCTCGGTCTTAAAGAAGCGAAGGAATTCGTTGAATCCGCTCCTAAGGCTATCAAAGAGGGCGCGTCTAAGGCTGAGGGTGAAGAACTTAAAGCCAAGTTTGAGGCGGCAGGCGCAAAAGTTGAACTGAAATAATTATTATACGCCAATGTGTGGGGTGTGTCGGAATATCCGATACGCGCCGCGCATATTGTATATAAGGAGCGTGTAATGGGTATTTTTGAAGTCATCAGCGCGGTTTTGCTTATCCTTGCTTGTATATTCCTGATTGTTACCGTCCTTATGCAGGACAGCAAGAAGGGTATCGGCGGCGTGCTGACAGGCGGTTCGACCGATAACTATTTTCAAAAAAACGCCGAGAGAACCAAAGAAGGGCGGCTTAAACGCCTTACTAAACTCGCGGCTATTTTGATATTCGTGCTGATATTGTTCGCGAATGTCGCGGAGGCATACACCCCCGATGGGGAAAACTGGCTCGGTAACCTGTTTAATAAAGGCAGTTCCGACCCGTCCGTCACCGCTACTACCCCCGAAGTAACCACTGCGGCTACCGATGAACCCACGAGTACATCGGCAGAACCGAGCGATACCACGGGCGAGCAAACCACAGCAAGCGATACCACAGCAAGCGATACCACGGCGGCGTAACCCCCACACAGCACAATAAAAAAAACATTTCGGGCGACAATATGTCGCCCCCCCTACATATTTTGACGTGGTAATACCCATTTGTAACATCTCACAAAAAAATGTTGTTAAAATGCTTAATATTGACGAAAATGTTTTTTCGCTTGTATGTGGACCGATTGTTTGATATAATTCAGATAATCGGTTATTTATCTTTACAATTACAACCCGAATAATTAGGGGTACTTATGTTAAACTATTTTTACAAGTGTAAATCGAAACGGGGCTTTACCATTATCGAGGCGATTGTAGTAATCGCGATTATCGGTGTCCTCGCGGGGATTGCGATACCTGTCGCGTTACAGGGGCGGAAAAATGAACAGCGCAAAGCTGAGGCGCGTGCAAAAGCGGCGTTTTTCGACTTTCAAGCCGCTATTTCCGAGGCGCAACGTGTCGGGGATATTTACCCGTCGAGCGCATCGGGTGACGCGCTTGTATTGCTCGTAAATATGACGGGGGGCGGCCGCGTTCAGGCAATCGCGTCATACCCTTGCGCCACGGGCGATATAACAGGCGGTACCTACGAGGCAAATACGCGCATTTCCACGGGCAATGCGCCCGCAAACGCGCCAAGCGGCGCAAAGACATTGTTGCCTACTTTTTACGAGAATGACGGTGCAAAACTTGTGCCGACTAATGGTGTCGGGTATTCAAGCTCGGGCGGTTTCGCCGGCGGAACAGACGTTGTGACACCAGAAGATTACTATTACCGCATAACATCAGGCGGTTTCGTATTCGACATTACCCCGATACTCAAAAAAATGAACGCGAATAAACTCCGCGTGGACGAGGACGGTACATTTTACGTCCACATCGACAACCGCCTGAATGTGCAAAGCGTGTATTGGTACCCGACTACTACCCTGTTCGCCGCCGGGACTACGAACGCAACCACGTTGGAGGATTACTACGCGAGCGGCGGTCGGCGTATGGGGTCGTACCCGATTAGCAGTGCGTTGCCGAGCGGAGGCGCGTTTTAAGCGGCTGTGGAAAAATAACTCGGAGGATAAAAAATGGCTGCTCAAAGCGAACAAAAAGGTGTCGGGTATAGTTTTTACTATACCTTGCTTTATGAATTAAAAATCAGAAAAGACAAATCACCCGAAATATATTCGGAAATTGAGGGTCTTGTTGACAACTTACGGACACAATTAAGTAATATTTATGGAATTGATAATTTACCGCCTGTGCCGAAACAGGACGATAAGTAAGAGGAATTTATGGCAAGCAATAGAGAACTGATTAACGTCGGATAAATTCGGAGGATTATTATGTTTGAGGAACACGAACAAAGATTTATCGGGTATACTGTCTTTTACTCGTTAATTGATGAGTTGAGATTACGACAAAATAAATCACCAGAAATATATAACGAAATAGCAGACCTCGTTACGCGACAACGGGAACGGTTGGGTAAAGTATACAGCATAAATGATTTTCCGCCTGTTCCAAAACAAAACGAAATTGACGGTGTAGGTATATAATGGCAACATTAAACGAATTGCAGAATGCCGGGTTTAATTTTTACTTTGATTTGCTTGACGAATTAACGATTAAACAAGTCACTTCTCCCGCGTATGCTGTCGAATTTGCAGATTTTGTTGCTCGGCAACGCGAACGCATTAGTCGCGTTTATGCCATTGACGACTTACCCCCTGTACCAACAGTGCCGCCCGTGCCACCCGTGCCGACACAGGACGAACAAGCCAAAGATTAAGAGGATACCTACCCCATAAACAACGAATACACAAACAAACTTCGCGCAATAAACGAGATTACGCCGCTGTCGGCGTTCGTGCGCGTTTTCGGCTGTCAGCAGAATTTTTCCGACGGGGAAAAATTGCGCGGCGTGCTTGCCACTTGCGGGTTTGCCGCCGCCCCCGATATTGACCGCGCCGATGTCATAATATTCGATACCTGTGCGGTTCGCGAACACGCCGAGGAACGCGTATTCGGAAATGTCGGCGCGCTCAAATCCGTTAAGCAAGACCGCCGCGAAACTGTTATCGCGGTGGTTGGTTGTATGACTGCCCAGCCTACCGTTGCGCGGAAAATGCGCGATAGTTACCCGTTTGTTGATATTATTTGCGGCACGAATGCGCTCACCGAACTCCCCCGTATGCTGTGTGAGGTTTTTCTTAGTAATTCGACAGTTACTGAGGTCGGCGGTGAAACTTTCCCACTCGACGATTCCTTTGAACAACTGCATACCGTTCGCGACAACTCTTTCAAGGCAAGTGTCCCCATTATGTACGGTTGCGACAATTTTTGCTCGTATTGCGTTGTCCCCTACGTTCGCGGTCGGGAACGCTCCCGCGCACCTGAAAAAATAATCGCCGAGGTTCGCGCTCTTGTCGCGGACGGGGTGAAATATGTACTGCTACTCGGGCAAAATGTCAATTCGTATAACGCCGACAAATACGATTTTGCGCGGTTGTTATCGGAACTTGATGAGATAGACGGCGACTTTTGGCTCGACTTTATGACGTCACACCCAAAAGATTGCTCGGAAGGACTAATCGACATAATTGCACAATCTCGACATATCGTACATCGCTTGCACCTGCCTGCACAGTCTGGGAATGACCGCGTACTGCGTGATATGAACCGACATTACTCGCGCGCGCGGTATTTGCAACTCGCCCGATACGCAAGGGAAAAAATGCCGCTTATGTCGCTGACAACTGATATATTGGTCGGGTTTCCGACTGAAACGGATAGTGACTTCGAGGATACGCTTTCGCTGATAACGGACGCGCAAATCGATGCGAGTTACACTTTCCTGTATAGCCCTCGGACGGGTACGAAAGCCGCTACATTACCCGACCCGTCAACAAAAGTCGAAAAACAAGCGCGTTTCGACAAATTACTTGCCGCCCAACGCGCGGTGTCGGAACAATTATACGCGCGGTACTTCGGGGTAACTATGCGTGTGCTGTGCGATTCCCTCGGGCGTGTCAATACGGGGGTGGACGGATGGTATTCGGGCAAGTCGCGTGAGGGTATTATTGTGGATTTTATGTCGAATGTCGACATAAAAGGACAATTTGTTAATGTGGTTATAACAGACACCAAGCACTGGGCTGTGGTCGGGAAATTGATTTAGCAATGGATTTCGACAAATAAATGCAATAAGAGGGCTGAAAGGAGGGCTGAATTATGACACATATCCAAGACATTCATCAGTCCGGCGAGGACTACCTCGAATGTATTTTATTGCTTGACAATCGGACGGGATTCGTGAGAGCAGTGGATATTGCCGCCGAACTCGGATACTCGAAACCGAGCGTGAGCAATGCTTTGCGGATTTTGCGCGACCGTGGATACGCCGACGTCACAGACGGGCGTGTAACATTGACCGAACTCGGGACGGAAACCGCTAAGCAAGTTTACGAGCGGCACAGCGTTTTAAGACGATTGTTTGCGGATATTTTGGGGGTGTCGAAGGACGTCGCCGAGCGCGATGCTTGCGCCGTGGAACACGTCATCTCTGAGGAAAGTTTCACAAAATTAAAACTGTTTTTGGCTATGTATAACCCCGATAACTCCGCGAATTACTGGTCTTAATCGACACAATTCTACAAAAACGGACAAACTCCCATACAATCTATGACATTATACCTATATAATATAAACCGCCCACTTACGGACACCGAACGGGCAATATTGCCTGCGGAACGTGTCGAAAAAGCGGAGCGTATGTCTTTCGACAATGACAAGGCGTTGTCACTTGCCGTCGGGTTTTTGCTTGCGAAGTTCGGGGGGCGGGGCGTTTTCCATAGTATTGCGCATACACGCGAATACGCGGTGCTCGCTGTGTCGGATTGCCCGATAGGTATCGACATAGAGCATAGTGAACGGAACTTTCGATTGAAAACTATGGCGCGGTGTTTCACCGATGAGGAAATCGCTTGGTGTAATGCCGCTTCGTCCAATAGGTTACGCATAAAACGGTGTATTGAAATATGGACGCGGTTGGAGGCGAGGTTCAAACTGTGTTCCGCGAATGAATTGCCGTGTGACACGGACGTTGCGTATAATACGTTTGAATATGACGGATATTTGATAACAACGGCGACACAACTTGATGCTTTATCGACAAAAATATAACTCAGGAGTTTCTATGACCGTATCAGAAAAATTGCAACTCGCATACAACAGTTTCCGCACGGTAACAAAGGGCAAACTTGACAATTTTACGCCGCGTGTCGGGATTGTACTCGGCTCGGGGCTTGGTGCGCTTGCGGACGAATGTGACACCGTTGCAACCGTGAATTATAACGAAATTGACGGGTTTCCCGTGTCGACCGCTCCCGGGCATAAGGGGCGGTTCGTGTTCGCGAATATCGGCGATACGCCCGTTGTTTTTATGCAGGGGCGTGTGCATTATTACGAGGGTTATCCGATAACGGACGTTGTTTTGCCCATTCGCCTTATAAAACTTATGGGCGCGGAATACCTGCTCCTCACTAACGCGAGTGGCTCGGTGAATCCCGATTACAAAGCGGGCGATTTTATGATAATCTCCGACCATATTATGAATTTTGTGCCGTCGCCGCTCGTCGGGGCGAATATCGACAATATCGGTGTGCGTTTCCCCGATATGTCGGAGATTTACCGCGCCGAACTACGCGCGAATATCCGCGCCGCCGCCGCAAAAATCGGCGTTACACCGCGTGAGGGTGTGTATATTCAACTTACCGGACCGAATTACGAAACACCAGCAGAAGTCAGAATGTGTCGAATTTTAGGGGCAGATGCAGTCGGTATGTCAACCGCTGCGGAGGCTGTCGCGGCGAACCACGTGGGACTCAAAGTCGCAGGAATATCGTGCGTTTGTAACCTCGGCTCGGGACTTTCCCCCACTCCGCTGTCGGGTGAGGAAGTCATTGCCGCCGGCGAGAAAGCCGCACCACTCTTTAAGGCGTTAGTGCGCGAAAGCATACAACTGTTTGGGAAATAAAAAAAACACTTGACAACCGCCTTTCTGCAAAGTATAATATTCTTCGTTGCTTAGCGAAGGTGGCGGAATGGCAGACGCGCTACTTTGAGGGGGTAGTGAGATTTTTCTTGTACGGGTTCAAGTCCCGTCCTTCGCACCAAAATTAACCTGTACTGTTGTGCAGGTTTTTTTCTTTATAGGAATTATGACGGAGCGAAATAAATCGACTGTTGTCGGGAAATACGCTTGGCATTAGTGTTCTATACATAAAACTACTTATCGGGATAAACGCGTTGCGTTTTTTAGTTGAATTGCGGTATAATAACCAAATGAACAACTTCACTTTCAGCCAACCCCTACTAATACCTGAACCAGCCGCCGACTATGCAATGTACTTTCGCGGCGGCGTACTCAAAGATAATGGTATCTTCGTCCAAGCAGGCGATACCCTATCCTCCGAAACGTACTTCAATATGTTCTCGAAAAAGTACGCAAAGTACACAACCCTGTCTGATATACAGGTGCGGCTTACCGTAAAAGGTCAGTTTGAGTACGCGTTTCACGAGGATTACTTCACCCTCACCGCCGTAACCGATTGCGTACTGCGCGGCGGCGAGTATTACTCCGACGCGCCGTGTGCCAATGATGTCCGCCTCTACGTCGGTATCTGTACTTTCCGCCGTGAGGAATTCATCGCCGAAAAAATAAAAATGTTCGAGCGGTTCTCGTGGGATAAACTCTCCCCGACAGTCGGCCGCGTTAAAGTATTCATCGCCGATAACGGCGGCACTATCCCCCAGACCGTCAATGAGAATATATCCGTTATCTACGGGCCGAATGACGGCG
>JAISLG010000116.1 GCA_031260615.1 Oscillospiraceae bacterium
GTCGTATTAACTTGCCCGAAAGACGACCGCGCAAAGTCGGTGTCAAGGTAGTTGTCCTTGCGGTCTTTTGATGTGCCGTCTATGGACGGTACATAATACGGCGACACTTCACCGGGTAAGTCGATACCCGTTTTCTCTGTGAATCCGAATGCTTTGAATATATCCGCAAAGTTATCTTTGCCGAGCAAGAACCCTATTTGCATAAACGCGGGGTTGCAAGATTTCTGTAACGCAAGCGGCAATGATAACGACCCGTGTCCGCTCGTGTTCGCGCATTTTATTTTCACGCCGTTTACGATTTCATACCCGGGGCAGTAAAATGTTGAGTTTAACCCGATTGCTTGTTTTTCGAGGGCGGCGGCGGTCATTACCGTTTTGAATACCGACCCCGGTTGATATAATTCGGCAATCGCTTTGTTTTTCCATTGAAACTCCTGTGCGTTCCCGAGTATCTGTTGGAGTTCCTTTACCGCGTCTTCGGACAACTGTTCTTTTGTTGACACCTTTTCTTTTTCGAGTAATTCGGCGAGTTTAATATTATATTCGCCTTCGTAATTCGCCTGATACCAGTCGGTTAATTTATTGCGGTTGTTGAGGTCGAATGACGGTATCGTCGCCATAGCAAGCACCGCGCCGCTTTGCGCGTCCATTATTATGCCCGTAACGCGGTTTTGCGCGCCGTGGGTTATGAATGCCTCTGACAAATGCTTTTCGAGCGCGATTTGCATATCTGCGTTTATTGTCAGATACACGTCCGCACCCTGTTTCGGAGCATAGTAACTCCCCTTTGACCCCGGGAGTAACGAACCATTGCTTGACGTTACGCGTTCCTCGCGCCCATTTACGCCGCTTAGATATGCGTCGTAAAAGGACTCCACGCCATACGCGCCGCTGATTACGCCTACATCATTGCTCGCTGTGAAGCCGATTACCTGTGCGGCAAGGTCGTTTTCAGGATAATACCGTGTCGCGTCGGGTTTGTTATATATCGCGTAGTAGCCGATAGCGCGGTCGGTTTTCAGTTGCTCAATTTGCTCGTATACCAAGCGCGGTACTTTCGTTTGAACGGATACTTCGCCGAGTTTTACATTATCGGTGCATTTCTTCTTCGCCTCGTCAAATGTAATGTCAAGCGTTTCCGATAATATCTTTGCAACCTCATCAACCTCATTGTACAGTGTATCGTACACGGGTTTGCCGTTACCGTCTTTCGGTGGGTCGGGCGGTTTCGGATATTCCTCCCCGTCCTCGGTTGCCTTGTCATAACGCGCTTTCTCCGCCTTGTATCGGCGTTCCGCGTATTCTCCGTCCCCGTTAATCGCGTTCGGGGATACCGTAACCGTCCATACCCGCTCAGAGGCGGCAAGCACTTTGCCGTCCGCATCGTATATTGTTCCCCTGTCGGCTGGTATAACAGTCGCGCTTACTTGTAATGACTCCGCTTTCTGTGTGTAATACTCGTGGTTCGTAATCATCGCCACATAAAGTACGCGCATTAACCAAGCCGCCGCAACTAACATCGCGACTAATACAAAGTTAATACCGCGTTTCGTTTCCTCGGCTGGCGGTGATGTTCGGATTTCGTTTTTATCATTATTCATAGTATAATATATTCTTTTGTTTCCCGATTATGATTTATGAGAAAAAATTTACAATCATATCCCACAAAGACGGGTTTTCCTTGCGCGGCGTAACCTCCGACAGGAGTTGCTCGTCACGGATACGGATAACGTCAGAGTTCTCATACGGTTCGTATCCGAGTACCTTTGCCGCGTATTCGCGTATCTCGTCAAGGGAATATCGACTTCGCTCCGTTTCCTGTTTTAACTTTTCGTTCTCCGAGATAAGGGAACTCACTGTTCGGTTCGCGTTCGCAAGTTTGGTTTCGGCGGATTTTCTCGATATATTCGTCAGCGCGTACACAAAAAGCGGCAAGGACACTGCTATAATGGTAATCGTTATGGTTAAAAAGTTCCCTTGCCGCGCTTTCGCGTTTTCGTTGAAACTCACTACAAAGTCGCGGAGGTCATCGTTACGCGTTCTTTCGTATCTGCGCTTTGCAGATGTGCGTTTGTCTTGTTCGCATATTGCAGGGGTTTTGTCTTGCCCGTGCTGTTCGCCGTGCGTTACGGGTTTGCGTTTGTCTTGTCCGCGTATTACGGTGGTGTATTTTTCTTGCCCGTGCGTTACGGGTGTGTGTGTTCCTTGCTTTGTATGTGCGTTATGTGTGTGTGTTGCATTGTCGGTGGGTTTGTTATTATTACGTTTATTTTTATTATTGCTCATAGCGGTTTCCTCGCATACGCATTCAAATTAAGGTCGGACACATTACCCAAGCGGTATTCGTAATACCCTTGTGCGGCTATCATTGCCGCGTTGTCGCCGCACAGTTTAAGGGGCGGCAAGTATATGCTCGCGCCGAGTTCCGAGCCGAGCCGTGTTATTTTATCCCGTATCCCAGCATTAGCCGCTACGCCCCCCGCAACCGCAATTTTGGTTGCGTGTGTGCTTTGCGCGGCTTTTTTGAGTGCAACGTATAACATCTCCGATACTGTGTTTTGGAAACACGCGGCTATGTTTTGCTTTTGCGTGTCGGATAGTTCATTGCCTTTTTGCACGATATTATGCGCCAAGTTTATTACTGCGGTTTTTAACCCCGAAAAACTGAAATCGTAAGGGTTATCCGTGCCGCTTTTCGGTATCGGCAAATTATACGCGGTATTGTCGCCGAGTGCCGCCGCCGCTTCAATATACTTGCCCCCGGGGTACGGGTAGCCGAGTACACGCGCCGCTTTGTCAAAACATTCCCCTGCCGCGTCGTCCGTTGTTTCACCGAGTAATTCAAAACTCGTGTAGTCCTTGACATTTACAATCTGCGTGTGTCCACCCGATGCAATTAAGCAGAGATACGGTGGTGTGAGGTCGGGATATGCAAGGTAATTCGCGGCGATGTGTCCACGGATATGATGTACGGGGACGAGCGGTTTATTCGTGGAATACGCAAGCCCCTTCGCGAAACTAAGCCCCACGAGCAATGCTCCGATTAGCCCGGGGGCATACGTCACGGCAACCGCGTCAATGTCCGATACGGATATATCGGCTTTGGTAAGAGCATTTTCGTACACCTCGCATATATGCTCACAGTGTAACCGTCCCGCAACTTCGGGTACAACCCCCCCGTATTTTTCGTGTACTGGTATTTGTGTGTAGACGATATTGGACAATATTTCACGCCCGTCTTTGACCACCGCAACGGCGGTTTCGTCACACGATGTTTCGATTCCGAGTATTAACATTTCACCTTAACCGCTCCGCATATTCGGTTCCAATTTTCCATTGTAATATTTTCCGCGCGGCATTGCGGACTAACGCCGCATTTGACGAGAAGTTCCGCAACCGTATCTTTCGGTGTTTTGAGGTATTCCGACAACGGGTTTACAATTTGTTTTCGCCGTTGCCCGAAACAGGCGCGCGCAATCCCGAAAAACAAATCCCTGTCCGAGTCGGCAATCCCGAATGGGCGTGTCTTATCGAATTGTATTACCGCGCTGTCCACGTCGGGTACGGGGAAAAAGTTACCGCGCTTAACATTGAATAATATTTTGGGTGTCGAGTTTCCCCAAGCGCATACGCTTGCCGCCGAGCAGTTCTTATCCTTGCCCGGTATCGCGGCGAACCGCTCCGCCGCCTCCCGCTGCACGAGTACGGTAATGGTCGTGACTTGTCCGTAATTTTCAAGCAACTCTGTGATTATCGGGGACGTGATATAATATGGTATATTCGCGCACACGCAAAACTTGTCGGTTTGGAATTGCTCCGCAAAAAAAGCGGCTCGGTCGAGTTTCATATAATCCGCGAACACGAGGGATACATTATCAAGCTCCTGCAAATTCGCGGTTAATTTTTCCGTCAAGTCCGTGTCTATTTCAACGGACACTACTCTTCCGAACAGTGCTGACAACTGCCGTGTTAATATTCCCTCACCCGCTCCGATTTCGAGCACGTTACGAGTAATATTATCCGTACAGAACATATCACCGCCGCCGTAAGCGGCAGCGGCAATTTTTTTCGGGTAGTTATCGGACGTAAGGAAGTTTTGCCCAAGGCTGTGTTTCATTTAATATTCAACCGTTTTCATTTTCGGGTTTGGGAGAGGAAGAAATCGTATCGGACAACATCGGTACAACGGGCAATTCAATCTCCAAATTGCCGCGTATCCCGCCCCAAAGCCCCATATATCCCTTTATCATATTATCGCAATTCACGGTTTGCGAGGCACAAAAACTTTCAAACCATTCCCGCGCCTTTTCGATGTCGGTGCGGCATTTTTTGATACTCTCCACAACGAGGAACATACTGTGCTTGAATTGGTCGGACGTAATATAGTTATACAGCATTATGCTCCGTTCAGCGGTATTGCGGTACTTTTCATTTTCGGCACTCACAGCGAGTAACCGTTCGCGCACTAATTGCCCGACGGCAGGCAAGAAACGGTTTTGCACATAAATTATATTGCCCTTGATACAAAAGTCAACGTAAGGTTTCGGTAAATCCTTAACACTCGCAATAATCCCGATTTGCCCTTTATGCAGTTCCATATCCGAATGTAGTTTCGGCAACCATTTCTTTTCGGCAGCAGTGTTAAACTCAGCGTTTTTGCATTCCCACACAATGCAAAGCGCGGTGTCGCCGTTGATGTATTGCAACACGTCCGCGCCGTTCTTGCCCTTACCCACGGGTTCAAACTCGTCGCTCGGGAATAACTTCCGCAACCTGTCCTCCGTGTATAACTCAAACCATTCCCCTGATAATTGGTTGGATTGCTGGTTTGTTTTTTCCTTAGCCTCGTCTAATTTCTTGCTCGTGTCGTCAAGTTTCTTTTTTAACTTTTCAACTTCGGGAAGGTAACGTGCCTCCTCCTGTTTCCGTATCTCCGCCGCCAAGTCCTGTTTTTCGTTGTCGAGTTTAAGTTGCAAGTCGCGGTCAAATTTGTCTTGCAACCGTTTGAGTTCATAGGCTTGCTTTTCCCGTTCGGCGGTAAGTTCATCAGATAACCGCGCGGTTTCGCGTTGTTCCTTTTCCACGGCACGTTTAATTGCCGCCGTCTTGTCCTTTTCATTCTCGCGGCGTTCCTGTTCGAGGTCGGCGGTTATCCGCGCAACTTCACGCTTATGCTCGTCTGCCGCCGCTTTAATCGCTTTGTCCCGTTCCGCAACCGCCTTGTCAAGTTCTTTGACAACCTTTGCTTGGTTCTCTGTGAATTGCCGTGTTAATTTGTCCGTGTTTTCGCGGATTATTTCGTCCGCTTTCTCCGTCGCTTTTTTTTCGGCTTGCGCCGTTATTTCCGCGCGCGCAGTGTCAAGCCTGTCTTTTAACTCCCGTTGGAGTATCTCGGAAAGTTCAATATCAAAACCGCATTTCGGACAGATTATTTTATCCATTTTTACCACTATGTAACGGGCATTACCGCCCGTTATTTATTATAAAGCGATGTCCTCTGAACCGCCGCTGTTATCCACCTTAGCCGCCGTCTTGAAAAACAGTGCCGCAAAGAACCATATCAGCGAAAGTATAACCGTTATTATTATCGTCCCGTAGAAGTTCATATTCGTGTAGGTCGCGTCGCCATAATATCTCGACACTGAGAACGATTGCAACGCAAACGGGTTAAAATAACTCTCCACCGCCGCCGCCGCGAGTATCATCGGCATAAACATATTACCGACAATCATAATGAGTGCCGTTATACCCGCCTTGCCGCTTGTTATCCCAACGAACAACTGTAATGTCACAAAGAAGATATAATAGAGGCCCGTAAGCGCACATTCATTCAGCACGGTTGCGATTGTAATATCCGTGTTATTTATCCCGAACACGGCGACGGATACCCCATACCCCGACAGCGACGCGATAAACGGGAGGGCGAACGCGAATATCACATACACAAAGTATTTCGGGAATACATACATAAA
>JAISLG010000137.1 GCA_031260615.1 Oscillospiraceae bacterium
CGTGTATGATAAATTATTCCCTGCCGCCATATTCGCCTTGTCGATCCCGAATAACCGTTCGAGTATCAATGTGTGCAATACGCTCACGTCCAAGCCGCGTAACGCGTCGCTTACGTCAGGCAGATACTTCTTCATCACGCCTTTGTCTTTTAATACCAGTAAAGTGTAGTTGTTGTTCCCCGTGAAGTATACAAACGCCGTCTTGCCAGCCTTGTATGCCTCCGCTAACCCAACTTCGCCCTTCTCGCGGTTAAGATACGGCGTAACCTCAAAATCCCCTTTGACGTGTTCGATTACCCAGTCCCAGTTGTAGTCTTTCAGATTACGGCAGATACGGTGGGTCGGGAGTACCGTTAATCCCTCGTTTTCGAGCGCGACTAACATCATCGGAATATATGCCGCTTTCGGTGCGTACGTTCCGAGTTCGTTCAGATAGTTCCGATAGTTTATCGCCGTTTCGTAACGGTGGTGTCCGTCCGCAATATACAATTTCTTGTCCGCGAATGCCGTTTCAAGCGCGGTTAATACCGCTGTGTCCGTCACAGCCCACAAGCGATGTGTATTATTGTTGTCGTCTTTGTCCGTAAATTCAATATCGGGTTTGCGAGTCGATACCTTATTCAGCAACTCCGATACTGTACCGCCCTCGTCTGAGTACAACGAGTATATTTGCGAAAAATTCGCTCCCGTCGCTTTCATTAACTCGAAACGGTCGGCTTTTGCCTTCGATAAGGTTTCCTCGTGGGGTAATATAATCCCCTTTGAAAATTCCTCCAACTTGACAAGCGGTATGAATCCTTTGACCCGTTTCCCCGAATACTCAATCTCGTATACATAGACGGAACGGTCGGTGTCCTCGGCAAGTATTCCCTCGGCAATCGCGGATTTCACGAATTGCGCCGCGTTGTCGTATATATTTTCCGTATACGCGGCGGACGGATGCTCGGCGCGTATTACATTGTACGCGGACGCGCCCGTGTATTTTCCGTAGTCGGACGGGGGGATTATGTCGTACGGAGGGGATACGAGTGTTTTGATTTCCCCTGCCTTTTCGGTGTATCGCAACGCGCGGAATGGTTTTATTTGTGCCAAAATTTTTTACTTCCTATTATTTGTTTCGTCACTAACTTTTGGTGCGGTTGGTTACAGTCGGCTGTCAAAAAATTAAATCGTTTGGACTGTTGCCGTGGGGAGGTATCAATTCGATTTCCGTTTTACCATTCGCCCGAGCATTGCAATACCCTTTTTGAATATCGGGTCGCCCTCGGGGTAATACACGGGGAGTTCGGTTATACGGAGTGTATTGTTTTCGGTTTTTTTGCGTTCGAGCCATATATTTTGTAACAACTCTGACACAAAACCGTAAACGCGCGGTTCAGTGGGGGATATTTCTTTTTCCAACGTCCGCAAAACCCCGAACAGGAAACCGCAATAATCCTCGAAAAAATCGCCCGTCATCACGAACATATTAAACATATTCGCGGACACGCGCCGATTGACAATATCAATGCCGTTCGCGTAGTCGGGATAGTCGCGGCGTATTATTTGGTATGCGGCATCGAGGTTCGCTTTGCTATGCGAGCGGATATAGTGGTCGTAGTTATTCTGTATGATATAGTTGCGCTTTTTCGGGAGCAGTATATCCGCGTTCTGCATAACCGCCGCGAATTCCGCGCCCGTGTATGGTCGCCCCTTACCGAAGTACCGCCGATAATGCACCATTCCATACGCGGTATCGCTTGACAACGGGCTGTACTTTTTCCAAAAACTATACAGTGCGGACAACTCGCACCACGCTTTGTCGTCCAACTCCGCACCGCGATTGGTGTATACTGTTTCGTACGGCGGTTCGGTTGGGATAGGGTATTCTTTGTGGGTAGCGACTATTATTTTCAAAGGCAATTTCCGCAAACGTACATTGTATAATTTTTGAACGGCAAACCATAGGGCAGGGGCGCAAATATGGTAGATATACACCTGTATGCGCCCAACAAATTTATTAAAAAAGCAAACCAAGTTGGCAGACCAGCCCGTACGGCGAGTACCGCGGGGTCAAGGGGGCGCGTAGCCCCCTTGTGGGGTTTGGGGCAAAGCCCCAACGTACCCTCCGAAAAGCTCGCCGCAGGCGGAAAAATAATCGTCCCCCTCGCCCCCCTCGTTGCCGCTGTTGCCTCTCTATCCCTGTTCTGTCTTATGCAGTGATAGCCTTGGTCGGGCAAGTCGCCACGCAAACGCCGCAGTTCTTGCATAGTTTGTGGTCGATTACCGCCTTATTGTTTTCGATTTTTACCGCCTTTTCGGGGCATTTCTTTTCGCACTGTCGGCAAGCAATGCAACCTGTTTTGCACGCCGCGCGAGTATCCTTGCCTGTTGCGGTCGAGGAGCAAGCAACTAATGTTTTTGCCGATAACGGGCGCACGAATACTATTTTTTGCGGACACATTTTCGCGCACATTCCGCACCCGTTGCACCGTGCGGTGTTTACTACCGCGGCCCCGTTTACAACCGTGATTGCATTATTAGGGCATACCGCCGTGCAATCACCGAACCCCGCGCACCCGAACGCGCATTGCTTTGCGCCCCCGTAATATCGCACAGCCGCGTGACAGGACGGACTGCCGACATAATCGTACTTGTCGGCGGCAATACCGATACTGCCTTTACAGGCGACAAACGCAACCTGTTTTTCGGCGGCATCAACGGATATTCCGAGTATCTCGCCGATTTTGGCGGCGGCATCTGCTCCGCCCGGCTTACACAAATTGGGCTTCGCCGCGCCGCTTGCAACCGCCTCAGCATAGCCGCCGCAACCGCTGAATCCGCACGCGCCGCAACTGATACCGGGCAGACACTCGACAATATTGGCAACGGTTTCATCAACCGCAACTGCCAACGCCTTGTCGGCGACTGTGAGGACGAAGGCGATTAACACGCCCGCGCCCGTGAGAAAGAGAATGGGCAATAATAAGTCCATATACACCACACAAAGAACAACGAATATGGGCAACAATAACAAAGATAACAAAGTAACAAACAAAGATAACAAGAGCAACGGGGGCAACGGGGGCAACGGGGGCAACTATATTACTTGGGGCTTTCGCCGTGGCATTGCCTGTTATTTGGCGACTGACTCAGCGCGTGTTTCGCGGATTACATTGACTTTTATCTGTCCCGGGTAGCGTAAATCCGAGTAGATTTTGTTTGCGATATCGCGAGCGAGGAGTGTCATAGCCGAGTCTGAAATCCGTAACGGGTTTACAACTATCCGAACCTCGTGTCCGCTCTGGAACGCGTATGCTTTCTCCACTCCGTCGAATGTGCCGCAGAGGTTTTCGAGTTCGGAAATACGCCGAATGTAGTCGTCCGCCGTCATATTCCGCGCACCCGGGCGACCAGCAGATAACGCGTCCGCTATCCGAACAATCAAGTCTATTACACCTGCCGCTTCTAAGTCCTTGTGGTGTGCGGCGATTGCGTGTACTACTTCCGCACTTTCGCGGTAGCGTTCGCATAATTCCGCGCCGTTCGCCGCGTGCGAACCCTCCGTGCCCTCAATCGCCTTGCCTATATCGTGCAAGAATCCCGCACGCCGCGCGACAATTGCGTTTGCTCCGAGTTCCCCTGCAAGTGATGCGCAGAGATTAGCGACTTCGATAGAATGGTCAAGTACATTTTGCCCGTAACTTGTGCGGAAATACAGTTTCCCCATATATTCCATAAGTGCCGAGTTCACGCCGCTGATTTTGCATTTTAAGGCGGCTTCGGCGGCTTTTTTCTTCATCAAAGCGGATACATTCGCCTCGATAATTTTATGCGTTTCCTCGATTTTCGCGGGTTGGATACCGCCTTCGCGGACGAGCGTTTCAATTAACCGTTTACCAATCTCGCGGCGGCGGAGGTCGTGCGTGGAAATCATAGCGATACACGGGGTATCCTCGATTATCACAGCCGCGCCCACGGCATTTTCGATTGCGCGGATATTCCGCCCCTCGCGCCCGATTAACGCACCCTTTTGGTCCTCGCTGATTTGCACAATTGTTGCGCCGAGTTCGGATACTGTTTCACTTGCGGTCATTGCCATTGCGTCCGCCAACAGGTATTGCGCGGACAGGTCACATTCGGCTTTGCACTGCTCGTTAGCGTAGTAAATACGGCGAGCCTTTTCGGTTTCGAGTTCGCCGTCGAGTAGTGATAACAACTCGGCTTTCGCGTCTTCGCGCGACAATGCGGCGACCCGTTCGAGTTTTTCGAGTTCGGAGGCCTTCATAGACTCAATTTCGGCTTCGAGAGCTTTGAGTTCCTCGGCTTTTTTATCGAGCCGTTTCTGATGTTCCTCGGCTTTTTCGGATTTTTTATCGAGGACTTGTTCTTTTTGAGTAATGCGATGTTCGCCGTTTGTGAGTTCGGCGCGGCGCAGTTTGAGTTCTTCCGAGAAGTCTTTTTCTTTTTTTGACAATTCGGTATCTTTGCGCTTGATATATTCTTCCTCACGAGCGAGGTATTCAGAACTTAATTTTTTGCCCTCGGCGTGGGCATCGCGGAGTATTTCATTGCGTTGCATATCCGCTTTGTCGAGTATTTCGGCGGCGCGTTCCTCGGCACTTTTGAGGTGTCGCTCAGAGAATTTCGCGCGCGCTTTCTGCCCGAATTGGTAAAAGAATATCCCCGATATGCCCGCGCCGATTGCGAATAACAACAAATTCAGCACAATCTGATATATCGGAAACCCCGCCGAGTCAGCGGGTGCCGTCAGTAAATACATATATGTTTTAATTCCTACTTTATAATATAGTGGTTGGTATAGCAAGTGTTGGTATGCGGTGTAATCCGCCGTTGTAATGCGCCGAATAACAATGGACGCGAATCGCGTTCATTGTTATTGTAAAGCGAGTAAATAAAATTTGTAATCCTGTCGCGACAAGCTATAATCGGTGTCCTTGTTATCCTTGTTGTTATCGTAGTCCATAGTTGCCCCTTGTTGTCATACTGTTGTCATACTGTTGTCATACATTGTCCTTGTGTTGCCTTGTCCCTTGTCCCTTGTCCCTTGTCCCTTGTCCCTTGTCCCTTGTCCCTTGTCCCTTATGCCTTGCCGTTCGAGCCGAACAGTTCTATCTTCTCTTTCACAGTAGCCTTTATAGCATCAAAACCCGGTCCGAGGAGTTTCCGAGGGTCGAAACCCTTGCCCTTCAAATCTTTCCCGTCCTCGATATATTTCCGTGTTGCCTTTTGGAAAGCCCACTGACATTCCGTATTCACGTTTATCTTCGCAACGCCGAGGGAGATTGCTTTTTTGATTTGGTCCTCGGGAATACCCGTTCCACCGTGGAGTACGAGCGGTTTGTCGCCTGTTTTTGCTTTAACTTTTTCGAGTGTTTCAAAGGACAGACCGGGCCAATTTTCGGGGTATGCGCCGTGAATATTACCGATACCTGCCGCGAGCATTGTGACACCGAGGTCGGATATTTTTTTACATTCATCGGGGTCAGCACATTCACCGGCACCGATTACGCCGTCCTCTTCACCGCCGATTGAGCCTACTTCGGCTTCGAGTGAACGTCCGAGTTTCTTTGTCAACGCGACGAGTTCGGTAGTCTTAGCGATATTCTCGTCTATCGGGAAGTGCGATCCGTCGAACATTACGGACGAGAACCCCGCGTCAAGGCAATCGAGTGCGCCCTGATAAGAGCCGTGGTCGAGATGTAACGCGACAGGTACGGTAATATTAAGGGATTCGAGCATGCCGTTTACCATACCAACGACGGTTTTATAGCCCGCCATATATTTCCCCGCGCCCTCGGAAACGCCGAGTATTACAGGGGATTTGAGTTCCTCGGCGGTGAGGAGAACCGCCTTAGTCCATTCGAGGTTGTTGATGTTGAATTGCCCGACGGCGTATTTCCCGTCACGGGCCTTTTCAAGCATTTCCTTAGCAGATACGAGTGTTGCCATTTAATTACTCCAATAACTTAGATTTAGATTTATATACAGTTTATAGTATAATACCATAAAACAATATTTTGTCAATTACTTTGTCGTGGTATTGTAAATCCCCGACAAGTTTTAGTGTGGAAAATTTTAACGCGGTACTTGATTTTTCGGACGGATTGACGATTGATATATGCGGGTTTATTTTTTTGTCTGAAAAAAGTCCGATAATTTGGTAAAAAGTGCTTGCATTGCAAGGGCTTGTATTGTATAATTCAAGTAAATATCAATAATAAGCGGTGAACACTCAGACTTACGACCGTGCTTAAAACTTTACAAACGGGGATAAACTATGGATTTAGGGCTGGATACTTCGGAAATACTCGAAGACGATTTTGAGGACGATATACCCGCGTTCGTTT
>JAISLG010000055.1 GCA_031260615.1 Oscillospiraceae bacterium
TCGATGCAGAATCGGCATACTTTTTTCCGTTTCGGGCCAAAGCGTCCGCGAGGACCACCCGGTTTCCCGGCGTACTGTGTGCGCGGAGCATATTGCGGACGGTCGCCGCTCGGAGCGTGTCCTGATTGCCCATTTTCCTCTGCAACTGTTTCGGTTACGTCCGTCTTTACTTCGTTGGTATCCATTTAGTTTCTCCTGTGTATAGTTTTGTGCGTTATCTATCGCACATTTTCATTTTCAAATTAGAACGGCAATGTCTGATTTTGACGATTTGCCTTTTTTCAAATCAAAAAGGCAAATCGTCGTCCCCGTCCGCTTTTTCAAGCAAATCCGCGGAAAACGGAGTAGCCGCTTTTGGTTCGGGTGCGGGGGTATTATCACTTGATTGCGGTTCTGGGTGCAGTACGGTTATCGGTATATTTTTCGGCACATCGGCGGAGGCGAAATCATTCGCGGGTTCGCTCTGCAAAGCCGAGTTAATACGGCGTTCACCGACACCGCCTGTAACAGTTCCGTTGACGGGCGCATTATATGCGTTACCGCCGTAATTGTTGCTCGGAGCTTGGTATGGTGCGTTACCCACGGGCGGATTGTATCCGCCTCCATATCCGCCCGACTTCGGCGCGTTATAACCGCCTTGGCTCGGCGGATTGTATCCGCTGTTATTCCCATAACTCGGAGGGTTGTAACCGCCGCCACCGCCGTAACTATTCTGGCTCGGCGGATTGTAACCACCGCCGCCGCCGTAACTGTTATAGCCGCCACTGCCACCGCCACTACCGCCATCGTATCCGCCGCCGCCGCCCTCGCCGCCACCGTAATTCGGGCTGTTCAACTTCTCGCCCGTAAACGATGCCTGTGCAACCTGTACTTCGACACTTTTCTGTTTAACACCCTGTTGGTCAATCCACTCGCGAATCTGGCAACTGCCCTCTACAAGTATAAGCGCGCCTTTGCGGAAATATTTGTAAATAAACTCGGCGGTTTGCCGCCAAGCGGTTGCCTTAAAGAAGTCTGTTTCTTTCTGCTTATCCTTCGACGGAAACCTATCCACCGCAATCGAAAACGATAACACAGGGATACCACCGTTCGGGGTCGTCCTTAACTCTAAATCGTGGGTAATCCTGCCCATAATAATTATTTTATTAAACATAAATAAATCCTAACATAAAAACGACAAAGCAAACACAAACAACTTAATCAGACTGCCGTTTAATTACCATATAGCGGAGGATACCCTCCGTGATACCGAGTACGCGCTCCAATTCTTTCGGGAATTGTGGGTCGCCGTCAAAGTTATAGATGACGTAATACCCCTCGGTTTCTTTATTTATCTCATAAGCGAGTTTCCGCGAACCCCAAATATCGGTTTTCACGAGCGTGGAATGTGCGGTAATCAAGTCCGCGAACTTAGTTTTGAGAGTCTCGACTTGTTCCTCCCCGCTCTTGACGGAGTAAACAATCAACGCCTCATACTTCTCGGATAATTTTGCCATTTTTTTCCTTTCGGTCTTTTAATTTGGCTCGCACCAAAATCGGTACAAGCAAGGAAGCCGTTTTTGTACAGCATTACCATACAATAAAAACAATACGGCATTTTGCGTATTATATATGTTTTCCATTTTTTTGTCAAGGGTATATTTGTTTTGTCGGACAATTCGCTGTGTCATTGTGGCACAAACGTCTCGAACAGTGTCCCCTTCGCAGTCCCATTGAACAGGTCGTACAGTATTTCGGGGTTATCCCCGTTTAGTATTACTGTTGGAATATTCTCTTCCGCCGCGAAACGCACAGCCTTCAATTTAGTTGACATACCGCCGCTCGAAAACGCAGTACCCTTACCTGTCGCCGCCTCTAACAACGCGTCTGATATTACCGATACATAGGGAATAAACTTCGCGTCAGAGTCGGACGGATTACGGTCGTATAAGCCGTCCACATCCGTCAGTAACACAAGCAAATCCGCCTTACAAAACTTTGCAGTCACCGCCGATAACGTATCGTTCTCGTCAAATCCGAGTTGCGATGTAGTAACCGTATCATTCGCGTTCACTATCGGCAAAACGCCCCGTGATAACAACTCGCCGAACGTATTCCGCACATTCTCGGCGCGTTCATCGTTTTTAAGTGCGTTCCGTGTAATCAGTATCTGTGCCACCGTCTTACCGTAATGCGAAAACTCGTCCGAATATATCCGCATCAATGACACTTGCCCAACCGCCGCACACGCCTGTTTCACAGTATCCTCAGTCGGGCGCGATGTCAAACCCAAACTCTCCGCGCCAATACCGATTGCGCCGCTCGTCACGAGGACAACCTCAATTCCGCTGTTTTTTATATCCGACAACACGCGTACTAAATGCGATATACGGCGGAAGTTCGGCGCACCTGTTTTATGCGACAAAGTGGACGTGCCTACTTTGATGACAGCGCGTTTTACTTTTTTGTAGTCCATTGTTGCACACCACCACCTTACGCCGTCTTAACAGTTTCTTTGTCCGTTTCAATCTTGTATATAACAGTCGGATTAGCAATCGCCTTTTCCCCATCAAGCGATATGCAATCGGGGGTAATGATAACCCTGTCAATATTCTTGTTACCTGGGGTATCGAACATTGTTGAGGACAGGACTTCCTCCATAATAGTGCGGAGTCCGCGCGCACCCGTTTTCCGTTTAATCGCCTTTTCGGCTATTTTTGTAAGCGCGTCCGATTCCGCTTCCAACTGTATTCCGTCTAACGCGAACAGGTATCTATATTGCTTCATCAACGCGTTTTTCGGTTCTTTGAGTATGCTGACTAAGTTCTCGGCGGTAAGCGCGTCAAGCGTAGCAATAACAGGCAACCGCCCGATAAGTTCGGGTATCAACCCATATTTCACCAAATCTTCGGGTTCGACATTGTGCAGATTCTCGGAGGATTCTTTTTCAGCCTTGGTTTTAATATCCGTGCCGAAACCGAGTGCGGACGAATGTATACGCCGCGATATGGATTTCTCCAACCCGTCGAACGCGCCGCCGCATATAAAGAGGATATTATGCGTATCTATCTGCAAAAAGTCCTGATGCGGATTCTTGCGCCCACCGTTAGGCGGCACATTGGATACTGTACCCTCGATAATTTTAAGCAAAGCCTGTTGAACGCCCTCGCCGCTGACATCGCGTGTAATCGACATATTCTCGCCGAGCCGCGATATTTTATCAATCTCGTCTATATAGATAATACCTTTTTCGGCGGCGGGAATATCATAATCCGCCGCTTGGATAAGGCGCAGTAGTACATTTTCCACATCCTCGCCGACATACCCCGCTTGTGTAAGGGTAGTTGCGTCGGCGATTGCAAACGGGACTTTGAGGCATTTCGCAAGTGTCTGCGCAATCATAGTTTTCCCGACACCTGTGGGACCGAGGAGGAGGACATTACTCTTTTGTACTTCGACATCTTTAATGTCGTCCTTATTAAGCCCCGGGATAGTGGACAACGCGCCGGGAGGGAGCATAGTACGCTTGTAGTGGTTATACACCGCCACGCAAATTGTACGCTTAGCCGCCTCTTGCCCGATAACGTACATATCAAGCACGTTTTTGATTGCGGCAGGCGTAATAACGTCACTACCGATGTCGGGCTTGGGGCGATATTTCCCCGCGTTATTCTGCGCCTTTGTAAGCGGCGATATATCGGTAGTTATCCCGTGTTTTTCGTCGTCCTCGGCGATTAGATTATACATCTGAACGACACATTCGTCACATACGCTTGCATTATTCCCCGTCAACATACGCCGAGCTTGCGTTTCGGGCTTGCCGCAAAATGTGCATTTTACCATATTATATCCCCTGTTCCCACTCTTTTTATACTTGTCTTTTCGCTCTCTTGCCATTATTTCACCGTCCGCATTAAACCTTGCCGCTTTGTCGTCAACGCAAAGACGATACTTACTCGTTAAAACCTTAGCGAGGTAACTGCCCATAAAGTCCGCGGCGACACGCCGCCACCGTCCGAAGTCTACACGAATTATCCTTGTCACTTACTTGTTAAAACTCTTAGCGAGGTAACTGCCCATAAAGTCCGCGGCGACACGCCGCCACCGTCCGCATTAAACCTTGCCGCTTTGTCGCCAACGCAAAGACGATACTTACTTGTTAAAACTCTTAGCGAGGTAAGTGCCCATTAAGTCCGCGGCGACACCCCGTCTTTATCCGTAGTATTCGCGCGTGTCTGCACCTTGTCAATCAATCCATAGGCGAGTGCCTCATCTGCCGACAGGAAATTATCGCGGTCGGTATCCTTCTCGATAGTTTCGAGGGGTTGCCCTGTTTTCTCGGCGAGTATTTGATTTAATTTTTTCTTAGTGCGGAGCAAATGGTTTGTGTGTATTTCAATATCACTTGCCTGACCGCGACTTCCGCCGAGGGGCTGGTGTATCATTATCTCGCTGTTCGGGAGAGCAATACGCTTACCCTTCGCACCCGCGGCAAGTAGGAACGCACCCATACTCGCCGCCATACCGCAACAAATAGTGGACACGTCACACTTGACATAGTTCATAGTATCGTAAATCGCGAACCCGTCCGATACTGAACCGCCGGGGCTGTTGATATACAGGAAAATATCCTTTTCGGGGTCTTGACTTTCCAAAAACAATAACTGCGCCACAGCCAAACTCGCCGTGACACTATTAACTTCCTCGTGGAGCATTACTATACGGTCGTTGAGAAGCCGCGAATATATGTCATACGCGCGTTCGCCGCGCCCCGTATTCTCGATAACGGTCGGGACTAACGAATTGTATATGTTGTTCATTGTGTATCCTCCTAATAATTCCCATAACAATGGGGGGCATTTCCCCCCATTTGCGCATCAATAAATTATTCCGCTTTAGTTTCCGTTTCGGCATCGGTTTTTTTCTCGATTATAACCGCACTTTCCCGAACCAACTTCCGCGCCTTATTCACAGCGGCGTCCGCACGCACATCCTTTTCGCTGAACCGTTCCTTAATATCCTCCAACTTCACGCCCGGGAAGTTCTTCGCGTATTCGCCGTATTGCACGTCGACTTCCTCATCAGAAACCTCGACTTTTTCGAGGTCAACAACTTTTTCGAGGGCAAGCCGCAAATTAACTTCCTTCTCCGCGATTGTGCGGAAACCGTTACGGAACTGCTGGTATTTAATACGGAGCGCGTTAAGGTAATTCTGTAATGTCAGCCCCTTTTGCGCGTTTTCAATCTCCCAACGATTAACGTGTTCATCTATTTTCTGCTCAATCATAAGGAGCGGCACATTAACTTCGAGTTGCGCGGTGAGGGCTTCGTCCGCTTCGATTATATAATGCGCGTCCTCGTCGTCTTTTTTCTGCTTTTCGAGTTTTGCCCGCGCACTTGCCTTATATTCATCGAATGTTTCGTACGCGCTTACATCTTGCGCGAAGTCGTCGTCGAGTTCAGGTAATATCCGTTCACGCGCCGACAATATCTCGCATTTGAACACAACAGGCGCGCCTTGCAATTCCTTAACGTGGTACTTCTCGGGGAAAGTTACATTAACGTCAAATTCCTCGCCGATTTTCTTCCCCTCTAACTGTTCCTCGAACCCGGCGATAAATTGTCCCGACCCGATTTCAAGGTCGTATTCTTCGGCTTGACCGCCATCGAACGGCTCGCCGTCCTTGTATCCGTCAAAGTTAAGTGATATGCGGTCGCCCTTTTGCACATAGTCGCGCTCAACCGTCATAATACTTGCGCGTGACAAGCGAATACCCTCGATGTATTTGTCCACTTCCTCCTCGGACACGGAAAGGTCAACCCTTTCGATTTCAAGCCCCTTGTATTGCTTGATATTCACGGTGGGCTTGGTAACGATTGTCGCGGTGAATAATGCTCCGACTTCCGACGATATTTCGGTGAGTTCACTTTCCTCAGTGCCGATTACTTCGCCGTCAAATTCCTTGAATATCCCCTCTAACGCGTCTTTGTAAGCGTCCTCGGCGGCATCGGCGTAAAACACGTCCTTGCCGTAATGGTTTTCGATTACTTTACGCGGAGCTTTCCCCTTACGGAAACCTTGAATTGTTATCTGGTTTTTGAGGCGCAGATATTCCTTTTGCACATAAGTTTCCAACTTTTCGGGTGGGATTTTGAACTCGATTTTGGTTTCGTTTTCCGCGCCCGATTCCCGTTTTGTAATCTCGTATATTTTTTCCGCTTCCACTTTATAACTCCCTTGCAATAAAATTTATATATATATATTATTATTTTGTATTTTTGGTTACTTAATTCGGACGGGAGTAAACTCCGTCCCGTCAGCCGAGCAATTTTGGAACTTTATCCCATACCGTTCGCCCCCGAACGCATTATTTAACTGCGCCCCGTGCAAATGCCCGTAATAACTCCGCCGTATCTCATACGCGCGCATAACATCGAGCATTTCGGTATTCTCGCTATTTTTACCGATACCGTCCGCGCCGTACACACACGGGTAATGCGTGAATACTATTATCTCGTTGTCGGGCTTGTCGGATTTATCGGCGTTATCGGGCGTATCGGATTTATCGGCGTTATCGGCTTTATCTGCTTTATCGGACATTTTCGCCTGTAATTGTTTTGCGGCACTGAGGGATAACGCGAGTCGCCCCGCCTCACGCGCCCGTATTTTAACATCGTCCGTTTCGGCGTTATCGCGGTCGATATTAAGCCAACCGCGCGTACCGCATATTATTTTGTCCTCCGCGAGGATTGCGTCGTTCCATATAACGGATATGCTATCGAACCCGTGTTCGGCGATTAACTGCCGTGTTTTCGCGGCGGTTGTCCACCATAGGTCGTGGTTGCCTTTGAGTATTATCTTTCTCCCGTTTAACTTCTCGTGGATATACCGCAAATCGGGTACAACCGCGTCTGTTTTTAGAGCCCACGAAATATCCCCGGCGACAACAACCGTATCCCCCTCGTCAACCATATAATTCCAGTTGTCGGTAATCCGCTCAACATAGTTATCCCACCCCGAAAAGATATGCATTGTCTTACCCTCGTCCCCGAACGGCAAATGCAAATCCGCTAACGCAAACAAACTCATATTACCGCTTAAAACCCTAAATATTCCGCGACGATAGCTTTGAGGTCGGCAACTTCGGCAACGCGGGTGAAACGGGGTTGTTTCCCTTTAAGCGCGGCGAGCGGTTCGGGTATCGGTACGCCCGTGAACTGTTCTAAATCCTCGGAAGTGCCATTATCCTTGCCTGTCAGCGCATTGTACACACTGTCCGCGAATTTGTAAGGGGACGCGGTACTCGCGATTATTGTTTTGGTGAGGTCGCCTGTTTCTTGCTTGTACTGCTTATACACGCCGAACGCGACTGCTGTATGGGTATCAATTAGATAATGGTGTTTTTCCCAAACGTGTTTGATATGCTCTTTTGTTTCCTCATCATTACGCGACCCCGCGTATATAAGGGATTGGAGTTTACCACGCACGTCCTCACTCACACGGTATCTGCCCGAGTCATTCAGTTCATTCATAAGCGCGTACGTCATTTTGTCGTCGTTGCCGTACAGGTGGTAAATTAACCGTTCGAGGTTCGAGGATATGAGAATATCCATAGACGGCGAATTAGTTACAAAGAAGTCACGGCGTTTATCGTACACACCCGTTTCTATGAAGTCGGTGAGGACTTTATTACGGTTGCTCGCGCAGAGCAATTTACCGAACGGCACGCCGATTTTCCGCGCGTAGTACGCGGCGAGGATATTACCGAAGTTACCCGTGGGAACGCAGACATTAACCTTTTCGCCGTTATTTATCTCCCCGTCACGAACCAAGTCGCAATACGCGGAAACGTAGTACGCGATTTGCGGTATGAGTCGCCCGACATTGATTGAATTCGCGCTTGAAAAGAAGAGGTTATGCTCGGCGAGTTCCGCCTCGAAGTGCTTATCATTTAGCAGTGTCTTAACTGTGGTCTGGCAATCGTCGAAATTACCTTTCACACCGACAACGTAAAGGTTATCCCCCTCTTGGGATTGCATTTGGAGTTTCTGAGTCGGGCTTACACCGTCCTCGGGGTAAAAGACGATTACTTCCGTCCCCGCAACGTCTTTGAAACCTTCCAACGCGGCTTTGCCCGTATCCCCACTTGTCGCGGTTAATATCACAGTTTTCCGCCCGGGGTACAATTTATCCGCCGCCGCCGTGAGTAGGAGTGGGAGGGCTTGGAGTGCCATATCCTTAAACGCGGCAGTCGGGCCGTGCCATAGTTCGAGGAAATATGCTCCCGCGCCGATACGTTTAATCTCAGCGACATCGGACACATCGAAGTTATCGTAGGCGTTTTTGCCGAGGGTATCGAAATTGACTCCCTCGTAACCGCTCAAAAACAAGCGGAACACTTCCGCCGCCCTAAGCGCGTATTGCAACCCGGACAACCGCGCGAAATCCGCCTTATCGAGGCGCGGCAACGATTCGGGTACAAACAACCCACCGTCGTCAACCAGCCCTTTAAGAACCGCGTCAGCGGCGGAAACGGATATTTTATTCGCGCGTGTACTTGTATAATTCATTTTCTTTACTTAATTAAAAAGGGTAATCTTCAACTTCTTGTTTAGCGACTTCCGCGAGTTTAGCGGCTTGCGCTGCCTGTTGTTTCGCGAGTATTTTTTTAACGAATGTTCTGCGGTGTTCACTGCACAACCCATATTTATTTATTGCGGCGATATGCTCTCTGGTGCCGTATCCTTTATGCTTATCGAACGCGTAATCCGGGTATTCGGCGGCGATATGGTTAATCATATACTCATCTCGGACTGTCTTAGCCATAATACTTGCACAGGCGATTGCGAACGACTTGGCATCACCGCCGACGACTGTTTCTTGTATAAGGTCGTTATTCTCGAATTTTTTATTTCCGTCAACGAGTATCACGATAGGGAGGGGCTTTGCACTCTCCCTTACATCGGGGAACGCTGTTTCGATACAACAATACACGGCGTTCCGCATAGCGAACAGGGTTGCTTCGAGTATATTAACGGAGTCAATTATTTTTGCGGGAACCAAGTCGACACTGTTAGCGAGGGTATTCTCGCGTATTTCCTCACGCAACTTATTACGGCGTTTTTCAGACAACTTCTTGCTATCATTAACCCCGACAATACCCGTGCCGCACCTAACGGCGACTGCCCCTGCGGCGACTGGTCCCGCAAGCGGACCGCGCCCTGCCTCGTCGACCCCGACAATAATAACTTCCTCGGGAGCGACACCAAACAACTCGGCATATTGCCGACGTTTTTCGTCATCAAACGCTATAAGCGACTGTGATACATCTAACATAAATACCTATTACACACAAAGGGCAACCAAATTTATTCCGAGGTTTTGTTATGGCGAATACAAGTGCAAATGCGAATGTATTTTAATAAACGCAAACAATCTACCATAAAAGTGTCGTGTAGGGGGGCGATGTCCACATCGCCCCGTGACAAGGACACACCACGTTAACGATACCAACAATAAACGCAAACGATAGACCATTAACGTATCGTGTAGGGGGCGATGTCCACATCGCCCCGTGACAAGGACACAGATGTCCACATCGCCCCGTGACATCGGTAACACGCTCTTTTTTTATTGCCACTTGTGTTTATATTATGTCTTTGGTATTTCGAGTGTTATCTTACCTATCTTGCCCCCTCGAAACTCATCGAGTAATATTGCCGCCGCGCGCCCAATGTCGGGGTTACCCCCCTGAATCAGAAAGCCGCGGTTATAGGATATTGCCGTCAGTATCGGGTATTCTGGGGTGGGGGGTAGTGGTGCGGTTACTTTGTATCGTTGGGACAACTCAGTCGGGTAGTTATCGAACAGGTATTGTCCGAGTTTTTCCGCGATAAGAGTGGTGTCGTATACGGTGTCTTTAACCGCGCCTGTCCACGCAAGTTTCAGTGCAGTACCCCCGTTTAACTTTTTCGGTAGTACACCCGGGGTATCGATAAGCACAAAGTCATTGCAATTTATCTGTCGCCGCGCCCGCGTAACGCCCGGTCGGTCGGATACTGCCGCTTTTTTTCCGCCGCTCAATTTGTTAATGAACGATGATTTACCGCTGTTTGGGATACCCGTGATAATAACATACGGGATATATTTTATCCCCTTTGCCTTTTTGAACGACAATTTTTCGGCGAGTACAGTATTGATTGCGTTTTGGAATTTAGCAATACCCGTGCCGTTTTTGCTATCCGACACAAGCACGGCAGCTCCGAGTGCACGGTAGTGTTCTGCCCACAGTTTAGTAACGTACTCGTCCGCCAAATCGGACTTATTGAGTATCACGAGGGTGGTATTGGTAATCGCGGTACAATTCGAGGCTTTCGGACATCTGCTATCCGTGACAACCGCGGTAATATCCGCTTTTTCGGCGGCAATATCGCGGCTTGCTCGTGTCATATGCCCGGGGAACCAGTTAATTTCGACTACATCGCCCCCGACATCTCCATTAGCAGTAGGCTTTGGTTTAGAAACGGGCTTGTTTGCGCGTTCGGTATGCGGTTTGTCCTTGTCATAACGTGGTTTATCCTTGTCGTAGCGTGGTTTGCCGTATTGCTTATTATCTTTTTTTTTCGTCACAATATCCCCATTTTATCAAACGGGCGAATACGGAACAATGCCTTACCCACCACCATTCGCATATCGACCATACCCACTTCAACGGAACGGCTGTCTTTCGACACACCGCGGTTATCGCCGAGGACGAATATACAACCTTCGGGGATAATTTCCTCGCCGCCCTCGAACAGCGTACCGTAGATTTGGTTATCCGCGATACCATAATGGAAGTCACGGACGAGGTGTCCGTCCTCATACCACGACCCATCGAGGAATTCTTTTTTGAGAGCAACGCCGTTACGATAGACGACTTCTTCTTTGAAATCAATGCGTATCCTATCGCCAGCCACGCCGACGACACGTTTAATGATAGGCTCACCGCGCGTACCCGTACGCGAGTTCATAACGTCCTCCGCCCAAACTACTACAATATCGTTATACGCGGGGTCATAGAAAAGGTCGGAAATGGCGAGCATTTGCTTATCTTCGAGGGTGGGGAGCATACTATCGCCGCTGACGACTGTTTCCCGAAAGAGGAACACAAACGCGAGTGTTACGCAGATAAACGGGACTAAAACCACACCGAGCCAATCAGTGAGGTTTTGCAGAATATACTCAATACGCGGCAGAGTGAAATCATCTTCCGCGTAGAGAGGGGTATTCCCAGAGGGCAAGTCGTCCGTTGTAACGACTTGAATTGTTTCACTCGAAACATCAGACCTATCAGCGTCATCGGGGGTATCCCCACCGTTATCGGACGCTGGCGGACTTTTCACGAATATATCGCCGTTGTTTTTCAAAACAGCCTTTTGCTTTCAATTTTTTTGCAATTATTTTTTTCCAACGGGTTTGGTATCGAACTTTGTTTTAATTTTAGCGGCTTTCCCGACCTTATCGCGGAGGTAATAAAGTTTCGCACGGCGAACCTTACCGCGAGTAATGACATCTACCTGAGTAACAGACGGCCCGTGTAACGGGAATACACGTTCAACGCCGACCCCGTAAGCGATACGGCGAACGGTAAAAGTTTCTGCAATACCGCCGTGTTTTTTCGCAATAACAACGCCCTCAAAGTTCTGTATACGGGAGTTATTCCCCTCCGTTATACGAACGTGTACGCGAACAGTATCCCCGACATTGAATTTGGGTGCATTCTCTTTGATGCCGTCTTTGGCAATCAATTCCAGTGCATTTACGCCCATTGGTTTTCTCCTTGCATTCTATTAGCGGTTCATACTGACGCACTTCGCCGTCACAGAGGAACTCTTTTTTATATTCTCATCGCTCAACACGATACGAAAAAAATATTACCATTTATT
>JAISLG010000124.1 GCA_031260615.1 Oscillospiraceae bacterium
ATTCTCCGCGTGACCCGCGTGTCCCTTAATCCAGTCGAATTTAACCGCGTGCGTATCGCATAATTCAAGCAACTGCCCCCAGAGGTCGGGGTTTAATGCAGGTTTCCCGTCCGACTTAACCCAACCCCGTTTACGCCAACCGACAGCCCATTTCTTTTCGATACCGTCCACTACATACCGCGAATCTGTCCGTACAACCACGTTACACGGGCGTTTCAGCGCGGACAAACCCGATATAACCGCAGTAAGTTCCATACGGTTATTCGTTGTGTGCGCCTCGCCGCCTGATAGTTCAAGTTCTTTTTTCGTCGGCGTAGTAATCCGAAGTATCGCGCCCCAACCGCCCGGACCCGGGTTCCCCGAACACGCCCCGTCCGTAAATAAATACACTGTATCCATTATTTATATTCTGCCCCAAATTCAAACGCCTTGATATTAACGTCTTTCACTTTCGGCGGTACTATCTTCACAACGGCATCAAGCCATTTTGCTCCGTTCTCAAACAGCGTTGACAATGCTCCGATAAGAACAGTGTTAAGAGCTTTTGGGTTACCAGCCTTTTTCGCGAGTTCAAGCGCGGGTATTACAGTTAATTCCACGCCGAGGTCGCGTATCTGTTTCGGCAAATCCGCGGGATATTCAACCGCGCCCGTGATAACAGGCATAGACGGTATCTCACTGTCCGCCGATATTATCTTGCCGCCCTTTTTGAGGTATGGTAACGCGCGCGCCGCCTCCGATATTTCAAAGGCAAGGATATAATCCGCTTCGCCCTTGTCGATGAGCGGCGAATACACTTTTTCGCCGTATTTAACATACGTTGTCACCGAGCCGCCGCGCTGTGACATCCCGTGTATTTCGCTCACCTTTACGTCAAATCCCTCGTTCAAAAATACATCGCCGAGTACGCGTGACGCAAGGAGTGTACCCTGTCCGCCCACGCCGCATATCAAAATTGATTTCATATTTGTTTGCTATTCTCCGTTATTTATATTGCACCATACACATTTTACTTAATACACCCGAAATTGCACAATCCCTTGCATATTCCGCAACCCACACAGGACGTTTCGTCAATAACCGCACGTTTATCCTTCATTGATATAGCGGGGCAACCTATCTTCAAACACCCCTTGCACCCTTTGCAATCCGTAATAGTAAGCGGCGCGTTATGCTTGATACCCTTTATGAGGGCGCACGGACGGCGTGCAATAATAACCGAGGGCAACCCCGTTTCCGTTGCGTATTTGAGGTGCGCGGTTACGGTGTCCTCAACGCTCCCAAGGTCGTAAGGGTCGCAAACCGATACTTTTTCGACACCCACGGAAGCGCATAACCGTTCCAAATCCACTGCTGAGGCAGGGTCGCCGTATATGTCTTTGCCATTCGCTGGGTTATTTTGGTGTCCCGTCATACCCGTAATCGAGTTGTCAAGTACAATGTGTACGCAAGCCGATTTATTGTACACGCTGTTGATTAACCCCGTAATACCGCTGTGTATGAATGTGCTGTCACCGATAACGGATACTGCTTTGCCCGCATAAGTCGGGTCGGCTTTCAAAAACCCGTGTAATCCACTGATACTCGCTCCCATACAAACCGTAGTATCTATCGCGTTAAGCGGTGCGCCCGCTCCGAGTGTGTAACACCCGATGTCGCCGCTCACAAATAATTTATGCTTTGCGAGTATATGGAATACGCCCCTGTGCGGACACCCGGCGCATAGTACGGGTGGGCGAGGCGGTATATTATCAATCTTGTAACTTACCGCGTTTGTTTCCGTATCGTTTTGTATCTTCTCGCGAAGGTAACTCTGCGAATATTCATACAACGGCGTGAACAACTTCTCCGTGTAATACACGTCAGTTTTCCCGACAACGTCAAACGCTCCGATTGAACGGCATTTGTTTTCGATAAACGGGTCGAGTTCCTCAATGACGTATACTGTTCCCCCTGCGTTGTGTATTGTCTTGCCGAAGTCAAATAATAAATCTGTGGGTAGTGGATTTACTGTTCCGAGTTTTAGGTACGACACACTGTCGCCGAACACTTCGCGCGCGTAGAGGTATGCTGTTCCGCTTGTAATGATACCGATTTTACGGTCGTTGTATATTGTTTGGTTTAGGGAGCTGTTGAAGAAGTCCACATCGAGGTTATACATACGTTCCTCGACAACGGCGTGTTTTTTCGTAGCATTCACGGGTATCATAACATACTTTGCCGAGTCTTTGGCGTATGGTTTCTTTTCGGGAACAATTCGTTCCCCGATTTCAACGAGGGAACGGCTATGCGACACACGCGTTTGCAAGCGGAGTAATACAGGGGTATCGTATTTTTCCGACAACTCAAACGCGGCTTTGACAAATTCCAAACATTCGGCACTGTCGGAGGGTTCGAGCATAGGCAATTTAGCGGCGAGCGCGTAGTTACGGCTGTCCTGTTCATTCTGGGAACTATGCGCTCCCGGGTCATCGGCAACGGCGATTACCAAACCGCCGCGCACCCCCGTGTAACTCGCGGTGAATAACGGGTCGGCGGCGACATTTATCCCGACGTGTTTCATAGCGCAAAACGCGCGTTTCCCGGCAATGGACGCGCCGATTGCCGTTTCGAGAGCAACCTTTTCATTCGGTGCCCATTCGCAGTAAATATCCGATTTCGGATATTCGGACAGACATTCGGTAATCTCCGTGGACGGAGTTCCGGGGTAAGAGGATACAACCTCGCAACCGGCTTCATAAATGCCGCGTGCCACCGCGAAGTTACCGAGCAGTAATTGTTTCATAGTTTCCTTTGCAGTAAAATAAGTTAATGGTAAAATTATAACGCCTATTTGTATTGTTTTCAAGTATAAAAGGAAACGGGGGAATATGGGGGAATTTCGAGCGACAGAACGTCGCCCCTACATTATTGCTAATATCATTGATTGGTTAATTTTGTGATTAACCTTAAAATTCCACTTGACGATATTCAATTTTGGGTGTAATATTACAGGATAATATTATAAGGGACTTTTCAATGTTAAGAGGGTTCTATAATGCCGCTCAGGGTATGATAGTCAAGCAGCGGCAAATCGACACTATAAGCAACAACATAACAAACTCTACAACCGCTGGTTACCGCAAGGACGAGGCGGTGTTAAACACGTTCAAGGAAATGCTCGGGCTTGTGAATAACAGGCGGCAAACATCGGGTACTTTCGCGCAAACATACGTTGATTTCAACAAGACGAATTTAGAACAAAGCAATTTTAATTTTACGGACAGCACATTTGACATAGGGTTGTACGGGAACGTGTACTTCACAATCGCGAACGATACCATACACGGCGACCCACAGGTTTACCAATCCACGCCGACTGAGGACGAAACCGACAGCCCGAATAATGTCGTACCTCCGCAGATTGCAAATGTGTATCAGCGGTCGAACGGTACAGTTGCGTATCAGGCTATCAACGCCAGCGGATACGAAGTAACGGAAAACGGCGGTAATTTACTTACCCGAAACGGGCAGTTTGAGTTAGACGGCGACGGGTATTTATGCCTTAATGCCGCGGGGCGCGTACAAGGATTAGGCGGCGATATTTACCTCGGCACAGATAACTTCACGGTGGACGAGGACGGAGCAATATACACGTTCGATGCCGACAACCGACCGCAATATGTGGACACGTTATTACTCACTTACATTCCACCCGAGGCGGACGTTACCAAAGTCGGGGATAATTTGTATAAATATACAGGCGAAGAAACTTTGCCGATAGGCGAGGGTTTTACGGTTATACAGGGCGCGTACGAAATGTCAAACGTGGACGTGAACAAGGAAGTTACAAGGCTAATGGCGGTGCAACGCCTGTTCGAGGCGAATAGTGCCGTACTCAAACAACTCGATACACAGAATGCTAAGTCCGCCTCGCTTATCGGTTTGGCAAAAATATAACAGTGAACAAAATATAACAGTGAACAAAATATAAAGATAATTTTTATCAGGAACTAAATGACTACATCTTTTTACACGGGTATGACGGGGCTTATCGCCGAACAACAGGCGATGAACATCTACTCGAACAATATTGCAAACATCAACACAGTCGGGTACAAGCCACTCCGCCCGTCATTCGCGGATTGCGTGTATACGATACAACGCGAAACCGAACTTGATTGGCAAACGGGACACGGCGCGTACGTCTACAAAACCGATTTTATGTATGAGCAAAGCGGTTTCCAGACAACCGAACAGCCCCTCGACTTTGCAATCGGCGGCGACTGTTATTTTATGGTTGCGGACAGGGACGGGCAAACATATTTAACGCGCGACGGCTCGTTTAACCTTACGAATAACGTCGACTCGGGTCAATGGGAACTCGTGAACGACGCGGGCGAATATGTCCTCGACCGCGAGGGCAACCATATCCCGATTCCATTTTTGATGGGTATCAATGAACTCGGCGATGAATACACAACCACAGACATCGACTATGACGCACTCCAAGACGCAATTGGTCTGTTTGCTGTTCCGAACAACTTTGGGCTTGACCAAGCCGATACAAACCACTTTGCAGTAACGGCGCGGTCGGGCAACCCAGTACCCGTTACGGCTGGGTATCAACTCGAACGCGGATACCTTGAAATGTCCGCCGTTGACCTCGCCACCGAAATGGTACATTTAATCGAAACCCAACGCGCGTATCAACTCGCCTCGAAAGTTATATCCACCTCCGACGAGTTGGCTCGTATAGCAAACAACCTTCGATAAATATAATTTGAGTAAAGGTGCTTAGAATAGGAGCAGCAAATGTTAAATAAATTTGAAGACCTAAACGATATTCAACTCGATGTCCTGAAAGAAATTGGGAATATCGGGTCGGGCAACGCGGCGAACGCGCTTTCCTCGATGATTGGTAAAAGCATCGAGATTGAAATGCCGTCCGTCAAGATACTTGGCTTTCAAGAGGCTATCGAACAAAACGGCTCTCCCGAAGATGTTGTCGGGGCGGTGCTGATACGGCTTAAAGGCAATATCGAGGGTATGGTACTCCTTATTATCGAGGAGGATTTTGCGGAACTCGTCCTCGAAACATTTTTCGGGGCAGACCCGCTCAATGGAAAACTCCTTGAATTTGACGAAGGGCGCAAATCCGCGCTCGCCGAAGTCGGGAATATAATGGGCAGTTCGTACGTCAACGCAATCTCCGACTTGTCACAACTCAAAATTGATATTGAACTCCCGTCATACACTGCCGATATGCTCGGTGCGATAATGTCCGTACCCGTAATCGAGTTCGGCGAAGTTGGGGACAAACTCCTCTGTATAGATAAGAAAATGCGTATTAACGGCGTGTCCGTGAAGTCAAATATGTTACTTATCCCGACTGTTGAATCGCTCACCACCCTGTTCGGCAAACTCGGCGTACAGTGATTTTGTTTCGACTCAGCCCTTTTTTCAGGGGCGGTTATTAGGAGGCGTTTCTTGATTAACGTAGGTATTTCGGATTGGAAGTTAGGGCAGGGCGAGGACATTATTGTCACTTACGCGCTCGGTTCTTGTATTGGCATTTGTATGTACGACAAAAACAAACCTGTCGGAGGGTTGTCACACATTATGCTCCCCGACAGTACATCGAACGCGGATAAAACATCGCTTAACCGTATGAAATTCGCGGACACCGCAGTCCCTGATATGCACGCCGCGTTACTTAAAAAGGGCGCGTCGGCAAGTACAATGGTTGCGAAAATTGCGGGGGGAGCATTGATGTTCGCGACAAATTCCGAGCGATTTAATATCGGTGAACGCAATGTCGCGGCGGTCAAAGCGGCACTCGCAAAGATACACGTTCCCATTATTGCCAACGACACGGGGGCAAATTACGGGCGTACTGTATTTTTCTACCCCGGCACGGGTAAGGTCGAAGTCAAGTCCACGGTTATGGGTTGCAAACTCATTTAACTTAAAACAATAAAACCACAAGCCGCCATTTATAATTGGCGGCTTGTGTTAGTTGTTGGGTTGATTATTTTTTCTTGTATTTGCCCTTTGCCAAATCGCGTATTGCCTTTAACTGGGTTTCAATGGACGAGTCGGTTAAACCGTCTGCGTTCTCGACCATTATTGTGCCGCCATTGTCCTTGGCAAGTTCAAACTCTACGTTCTTGACTCCCGTGAACAATTCCTTAATCTGCTCGTAATCCGCCTCAACGAAATCAGCGACATCAATCGCGGACAGTGTAATTCGGATATATTCAGTTTCGCGATAGCCCTTTGCGAGTTCTTTGAGGTTGCGCTGAATAACGCCCTTTTCCTTTTGTGCAAGCAACCCCTTTGTAACCTTATTCGCCACGAAAAAAATAGTATTAAACAAGTCTTGCGTATGCTTGGTGTAGTATTCCTCGCGTAAGCGCGGAAATTCGCCGACCATTTTAAGCAATTCATCGAGGGTTTCCTTGCAAAGCGAGAAACCCTTATCGTACCCGTCCTTGTAACCCGCCTCATCGCCCTCTTTGTGGCCGCGGTCGTACCCGTCCTTGTAACCGCTATCGAGAGCCTCTTTCCGCATAGCGGCGCAATCTTCCTCGGCATCGACGTATTGTTCGCGTATCTCCTTGTATGCCTTTGTCCGCATATCCTCCGCGCGGACTTTCGCATCTGCAAGCAATTTCTCGCCCTCGCGCACATATCGGTCTTTAAGTATTTTATACTCTGCCTCGACCTCCTCGCGCGTGGGGAGTGGAGGCAAATCCTCCTCCGGTTCCAAGTCAAGGGATTGCGCACCGACATTCGCTGGGGTATTCCCCCACTCGTCCTCACGCCAACTTGTCGCGTTCATATTCCCGAACGCGCTTTTGATATTCGGCGGAGCGGAGAAACCGATACGTTTCATTTTCGAGGAATCGTTCGGGAGCGACAATGCGGGGTTGCCCTGTATTCGCACAAATCGACCGCCGGTGTCGTAATCCCCCGCTTTGATTACCGTTGCGTTTGCCATATATTCAATCCCTTATTCGACACTCTGTTATGCGATAACCTCGTTGCCTCCACCGCCCTTAGATACAGTAATGGTACCCTCTTCTTCGAGTTTGCGGACAATGGCAACAATACGCTGTTGTGCCTCCTCCACGTCACGCATACGAATATTGTGGAGGTATTCGACTTCTTGTTGGGTAGTTTCGCGCATACGGCTCGACATATTCGAGTACACCGCCTCGGCAACTTCCTGTTGCGTACCTTTGATTGACATTGCGAGGTCTTTCGGGTCGACGTCGCGGAGTATTGTTTGGATAGCCACGCTGTCGAGGAGTGCGATGTCCTCGAACACGAACATTTTTTTACGAATCTCCTCAGCGAGTTTGGGGTCACGCGATGAGATGGAATCAAATATATCTGTTTCCGTTGCGCGGTCGATATTATTCATAATTTCCGCGACAAAGTTGATACCGCCGAGTTCAACGCCGCTCGAATTGGCAAGTGTAGCGAATTTCGCTTCGAGCCGTTCTTCGAGGGTGCGTAGTACATCGGGGCTTGCCGTTTCCATACGCGCGATACGCTCGACAACGTCCACCCGCAATTCCTTTGACAACTCCGAAAGTATAGCGGAACTTTGGTCAGTTCGCGCATACGAGAGTATAAGCGCGATAGTCTGTGGGTGTTCGTTTTGCACGATAGCCAACAGGTTTTTGTAATCCGATTTGCGTATAAATTCAAAACTGCGCGTTTTAAGTTGCTTGCCGATTTTAGAGAGGAGGAAAGAGGCTTGGTCGTCGCCGAATGCTTTTTCAAGCACTTCGCGCGCATAGTCCATACCACCCTCGGACACTACCTTTTGGGTCAAGCAAAGTTCGTAAAATTCGTTTAGTACCTCCTCAACCGTTTCAATGGGCCAGTAGTCCATTTTCGCGATTTCAAAGGTAATTTTCTCGATTTCATCCTCGGTGAAGTTCTTGAAAACATTGGAGGCGTTTTCTGCACCGATAGACGATATGATTAGTGCGGCTTTTTGTATGCTGGTCATCGGGTCCATAAAAACCGCCTCC
>JAISLG010000146.1 GCA_031260615.1 Oscillospiraceae bacterium
CCGTTTTATCTAAACGGGTCATATAGTTGATACAGGTAATTCATCGCCGTATTATGCCGCGAATGAAGCGACCGCACACTAAAAAACGTTGCTGTTGCCACATCTTCCCAATCAAGGAGCTTTATGTATTTATGCTCCATAATCGTACGCAGTTCGGGGGGGAGTTCCGCAAGCAAGCGCGATACTGCACCCTCAGCCTCGTGTAGTAACGTGGTTGTTTCTGCTAATACAGTTTCCGCGTTGCGCAGGCGTTTTTCCGCGAAACGGAGTGCGCCTGCGCCTTTGCGATGCTTGATTAACCGCAGTTCGGTCGGCGGCGATTTGTCCATACTGCTCTTCCGTATAGTATCCCGTATCACTGTTAAGCCGTAAATGTCGTTTTCGAGTTCGCCACATCGCTTCGTAAGTACCGACGGGCGGCGTAGGAACCTTTTGAGTTCCTCAAAGTTTTTATCGCGTAGTTCCATATCATTCTCCTTGGAAGTGAAAATTGTTACCGTTACCGTTACCATATAAATAATATAATCATAAATGGGGAAGAGGTACAGAGTATACGGGCAAATATGACCATATATGCGATAACAAAGCCTGTTTTAGACAAGTCACGACAGGGTTCGCGGAAAGATTACATAGTCGGGAAAGCAAGCGTGTTCCGCCCTCAAAAAGCCTGTCGAAACGGACGGAATAAAAAAGAATTTTCGGGTTTCGAGGAAAAACATACCTGAATATAGGAGACTGTGTCGGAAAGAATAATAACAGTAGTTTATAGGGGGCGGCAAATGGCACAGCAACTCAAAAATACCTCGGCAATCGAAAAAGATTACGCCGAGTTGGTTAAGAAACATTCGGGCAAATCGAAACATTCGGTTATGCTTGTAAAGGCGTTTTTGTTCGGCGGCGGAATATGCGCGTTCGGACAAGGGCTGATAAATATGTACGAATACCTCGGCTTCAACGCGGCGGATAGCTCAATGCTGTGTTCCGTCACACTTATATTCATATCGGCAATGCTCACGGGGCTGAAAGTATACGACAAAATCGCAATGCACGCGGGGGCGGGTACATTGATACCCGTTACGGGGTTCGCGAATTCAGTGGTTGCCCCCGCGCTCGAATTCAAATCCGAGGGTTGGATACTCGGCGTGTCCCCGAAAATATTCGTGGTCGCGGGTCCAGTCTTAGTATGGGGGTTGCTCACCTCAGTGATTTGTGGGTTGATACGGCATTTGTTGGAGATTTATTTTTTGCGGTGACGGATAGTTTGGGGTTTGGGGTTTACAAATTATGTATAATGGGGTAGAATGTCCATAGGGAATTCTGCCCTGTTTTGTATTTGAAAAGGAGATTACTTATGGCAACCGAAGCGAATAAAATTTTAGTTGGTCTGGGCTGGGATGCGGCAAAAGGAAAATTGTTCGGTAAAGCAACCCCGATAGACCTTGATTTATCGGCGTTCGTGTTGAAAAACGGGAAACTTCAAGGCGGCACGGCGGATTTCGTGTACGCGGCTCGCAAGAACCACTCTGACGGCGCAATAATCCACTCCGGGGACGACGTAGGGGGCAAAGGAGCAGGCGACGATGAAGTAATAACAGCGGATTTGACAAAGTTGCCGTTTGAATACGACCGTGTAATATTCTTTGCGACAATCAACAAAGCAAAGGAACGCAAACAAGATTTCAGCACGGTAAAAAACGCGTATATTCGCATAGCGAACGCAGACAACGGGGTCGAGATATTCAAACTGAATCTCTCCGACATACAGGGGGGCAAGACGGCTCTGATATTCGCGGAGGCAGTACGGGGCGGCAACGCGTGGGTAATAAACTTGATTGGGGAGTCGACATACGACACGGAATTGGACCAACTGGCTACACGATACTAAGCAACACGGGCAATACCAAACAGAAAAAAAGGGTACAGGAGGCTCGCTCCCTGTACCCTTTTTTTGCATTACCTCGCCTTGCCTTGTTATACGACAGGCGGCGGCAGTATATTAAGTTCTTGTTCTGCCTCTTGTTTCAATTCGGGGTCGGCAATCTCCTCGATTTTTTCAGCCATAAGTTTCTCGAAGTCCTCCCCGTCAATTTTCTCGTGTTCGATAAGGTACTTCGCAATCAAGTGCAGTTTCGCACTCTCACGTTTCAGTATATCCATTGCCCTGTCGTAGCCCGTTTCCATAATCGACTTCACTTCATCGTCGATTAACGCCGCGATGGACTCCGAGTAATTCCGCCCTTGCGAGTAGTCTCGCCCGAGGAATACTTCGGGGTTTTCGTGTCCGTATAATACAGGTCCGAGTTTCTCCGAAAACCCGTATCGCGTAACCATATTCCGCGCGATTTCGGTCGCCTTGGCTATATCATTGCTTGCACCCGTCGAGATGTCGTCGAATATCAATTTTTCCGCAACGCGCCCTGCCAAACACACTACAATACGCTCCTCAAACTCCGTCTTGTAATGCGAAAATTTGTCGTGTTCGGGGAGGGATATTACATACCCGAGAGCCATTCCGCGCGGTATAATCGACACAATATGAACTTTGTCCTGTGTCGGGCAGAAGTAATGGCAGATTGCGTGACCTGCCTCGTGATACGCGGTTTTCTGCTTGTCTTTTTCGAGTATTGTTTTCGACTTCTTTTCAGGACCCGCGACAATCTTCATCAACGCCTCGCGAATGTCCTCGTTGGTGATAGATTTGCGATTATTGCGTGCCGCGAGTAATGCGGATTCGTTCAGCAAATTCGCCAAATCCGCTCCCGTGAATCCACTCGTCGTCTTCGCAATATCCGACATTTTAACATCGCTGAAAAATTTCTTGCCCTTTTGGTGTACGGCGAGAATCTCCTCGCGCCCCTTAATATCGGGGTAATTCACAACAATCTGCCTGTCAAACCGCCCCGGGCGCATAAGCGCGGGGTCAAGTATATCCTGTCGGTTCGTTGCCGCCATAACAATGATATTTTCGGTTTCGTTGAACCCGTCCATTTCCACGAGGAGTTGGTTTAGGGTCTGTTCGCGCTCGTCGTGACCGCCGCCAAGCCCCGCACCGCGATGCCGCCCAACCGCGTCAATTTCGTCAATGAAGATAATAGACGGTGTTTTTTTCTTCGCTTTGTCGAACAAATCTCGTACGCGGCTTGCGCCGACACCCACGAACATTTCGACAAAATCCGAACCGCTAATGGAAAAGAACGGCGCGTCAGCCTCGCCCGCTACTGCCTTGGCGAGCAGTGTTTTACCCGTACCCGGAGGTCCGACAAGCAATACGCCGCGCGGCACACGCGCCCCGATTTCTTGGTATTTTTTGGAATCTTTGAGGAAGTCGACAATCTCTTTGAGTTCCTCTTTTTCCTCGTCTGCTCCGGCAACGTCCGCAAAGGTAATCTTCTTGCCGATATGCCCTTCTTTTGTCTTAGCCAAGCCAAAAGAAGCCATTTTTCCGCCGCCGCCCGCTTGTCGCATTATAAAGAAGGAGAACACAATCATAATGACGATTAAGACGATATACGGCAAAAACTGCGTAACAAAGGTATTATCCGCCTCTTTGACGTAGTTCATTACAAGCGGCTCACCCGTATTCCGCTCGTTGTAATTCACGCGGTAATCCTTAGTATCCGTGATAAACAAGGAAATATTCGGGACACTGTATTTGTCCGCGACATTAAACAGGGTTGCTCCCGAATTGCCCTCTGTTTTCTGCAACTCGGCGAGTTTATCCGCTTTGGTGGGCAAATCGCCCTTAGTAATATATCGGAGTTCACCTTTACCGAGGTCAAGGCTGTACCAGCATACTTCGAGGTTGTCGAATTTCGAGATAACCGCCGAGTAATTTTGTGGTGCCGCCTTTGCCTTGAAGTTTCCGACGACGTAGACGAACGCGACAATCAGCACCGCGATTATCGCCAAATAAATGAAAATCCCTTTTGAATTTGATTTCTGCACTTAAATTTTTCCTTACTTATGATTAGTCTTGTCAATTTCAATGAGCGTTTTGATAGGTAGATAACATATTTTATTTAGTTTTCAAACTTGCGACAAAGGGTAATTGCCGATACTCGCCGTCGCAGTCGAGCCCATAGCCTACTATAAACAAATCGGGTATCTCGAAACCAACATAGTCGGCAACAAAGCCATTTTCACGCCGTGACGGTTTATCGAACAATGTTGCGGTTTGGACGGATAGTGGCTCGCGCGTTTTGATATTATCCGACAAAAACCTAAGCGTATGCCCCGTATCGAGAATATCCTCAACAATGAGAACGTGCTTATGCGTGACACTCCCCGACAAATCGAGTGTCAATTTCGGTTCACGGGTACTCTCCGTGCCGACATAACTCGACACTTTTACGAAGTCGAATTCAACTCCTAATTTAAGTTCCCGAACCAAATCGGCAAAGAACACAACCGCACCTTTGAGGACACCGACAACCGTGACACTATCCGCACCAAGCCCAACATAGTGGGCATTTATTTTCGCCGCCAACTCGCGGACACGGGCGCGTATTTCCTCGGGGGCAAAGAGTATCTTATCAACTTCCATAACACCACATACCAATTATTTTAATATCCTCTGCGTTTAATGTTTGCGGTATTGTTGCGGAATGTGTTTGATATAAAAGAACGTCCCGTCCGCTATGAGGAATTTATTTTTTTGCAAGTTGAGTTTGCCATTGCGCGAATTAAGCAAGCCGAGTGTGTGCGCGACACGGAGGGAGGAAGATATAATATTATTTTCGGCAAACAGGCGCAGTATTATTCTTGTCTGAACGGGTTCGGGAAAATTTAGGAACGGGTCGAGGGAAAATTTACCAATTTCATAACAACACAGGGTATTATACCCCTCATCGGCGGTTGTGTCAAGGAAGTTATCGTCTTTTGTGAGCCGCTCGGACAACCCCGTGCAATTTTGTGTAAACGACGGGTTAATTTGCTTGATAACGGGGAGGATATGTCGGCGAATTTTGTTTCGGGTGTAGTCGTCGGTGAAGTTTGTTTTGTCCGTTACATATCGGAGATTATGCTCGGCGATGTATTCCTCGACGGCGGCGCGGCTGTTTGTGATTATTGGGCGGATTATTTTATCGCGTTCGGTTGGGATACCGCAAAGACCGCGCAACCCCGTGCCGCGAATTAAATTTAGGAGGATTGTTTCGGCGTTGTCGTCGGCATTATGGGCGGTGGCTATGCGATAAGATTGGGTTTCGGCGAGTGCGTCGTACAGGGCATTGTAGCGCATTTTACGCGCGGCTTCTTCGGTACTTTCGTGTTTATCGGGTATTATTTTGACGTGCTTTACGGCGAGCGGTATAGCGTAGGTATCGCAAAATTCGCGGCAAAACTCCTCGTCCGAGTCACTATCCGCGCCGCGCAATCCGTGGTTGACGTGGCACGCAAAAATTTTATATCCCATTTTATACAGCAAATGGGTCATTGCAATGCTGTCCGCCCCCCCCGATAACGCGCAAAGTATCGGAGAAATTGCCCCTCCGCACAGGGTTTCAAAATTCGGCTCGGGTATATTTGACAAAAACATTTTTATTGTGTATAATCCTTAGTATTAAATTAGAGGTAAAAATATGGCACTAACTATAACCGCGTCCGTAACCCCTGAGGAAACCATTTTGACCCTTAACGGTCGCATAGATACGAATACGGCTAAGTCGCTACAAGCGGAAATCGACAGCGCGTTACCGAGCGCGACAAAGTTGGCGTTGGATTTTTCACAGGCAGAATATATGTCCTCAATGGGGCTCCGCGTATTACTTGGAACTCACAAATTATGCGAGAAACAAGGCAAAACATTCGTTATCCGCAATGTACCGCAAGGCACAAAAGAGGTCTTGGAAATCAGCGGTTTTTTAAGTTTCTTACGTTTGGAGTGATTTTACATCTACGGATGTGTTTGGTATTTTTTTTGGTTGCGTGTATACTTGGTGGTATATACGCAACCATCTTTTTTGCATAATATTTGGAATACAGACAACGGTGAAAGTGAATTTTGCGCGGTACATTACACAAATATGCTATTTGACACCGCTACAACCGTGAAAGCCTATTGAGCGCGGAACTGCCGAGCAAAAGGTACACACAGAGTCCCGTAGCCGCCCCGGCAACTGCTCCTGCCGCGAGCAACACGGGGAAATACACAAAAACCGCATACCCACCGAGCATAATCGCGGCGACTACTAATTGACCGACGTTATGGAATATCGCGGCGCAAACCCCGACGGGTATCGCGGCAATGCGATTTTTCGCGACAGCACTCGCTAAAAACGCCTCAACAGCAAACGCGCACAGTCCCCCGACGAACGAATACAGAGCGGCGGACACCCCCGAAAACATCAACCCCGACAACAATACACGCACAAAAAAAACCGCAAACGCGGTCTTAACTCCCCCACCCTCAACAAAGACAAGCCAGAGTACAACGACATTCGCCAAACCCAACCTTGCCCCGGGGACGGGCAACAAGACAGGCACTGCACTCTCGATTACATAGACAGCAAGAGCGACCCCGACAAAGAGGGCAACTATGCAGATTCTTTTAGCAGACATATTACACACAGAGAACACAAAGGGCAACGTGGGGCAACGAAGGGCAACTTTGGGGGCTTTGCCCCCAAACCCCCAGCAGGGGGCTACGCGCCCCCTGCACCCTGCGGTACTCGCCGTACGGGCTGGAAGTTGCGATTGCTACCAAATTTATTTAGAGGGGCGTTTGAGGCGAACACAAGTATGTTTTTCTGACACGCACGATTAACCAAAAATGTGTTTTTCTGTACACGCACGATTAACCACAAATGTTTTTTGTAGGGGGCGATGTCCACATCGCCCCGTGCAATGTAACGGCGCGATGCGGCGGGGGCTACGCCTCGACCATTTTATAATTTATTGATATACATATTGTACTGCTGTTCTCGTTTAAGGGTAGTCGGTTTGCCGTGACCCGGGTTGATATTGCAATCCTCGGGCAGTATAGTGAGCGCGTGTTTAATCGAATCGAGCAATTCGGCGAGTTTTGCCTCATCGCCCCAAGTATTCCCGATTGAGTCACGGAAGATAGTGTCGCCGCTGAACAGAGTTGGCAAACCATTATAGTTATCGTCAGTTTGCGCGGTAGTGGACGTGAAAAGCAACATTACGCTCCCCTTGGTATGCCCGGGTGTAGCGATTACTTTTATAGTAATCTCGTCCACGACAATTTCCTCGCCGTCCTTGTAGAACGCGTCGGGGGTTACGGGCGTGAAGTCCAGCAAATCGAGTGCGAAAGACACGCCTTTTTTCGGTTCAGAGAGGAGTTCTTTATCCGCCTCGGAAACGTATATTTTCGCGCCTGTGAGGAGGGCAAGTTTTGATGCCGCGAGTATATGGTCAAAATGCCCGTGGGTGAGGAAAATATAGTCGAGAGATACGCCCTTTTCGGCTATTTTGTCCAGCAGAAAGTCCGATTTGTCGGCGGGGTCGATAATGATAGCATTTTTCGAGTCCGTTTCCACGAGATAGGCATTTGTTTCGTACGCCCCGAGGTTATAGGTGTGTATCTTCATATTAAATATATTCTCCTGTTTTTTAAGTTTAGTTTTCGTATTGGCACAGCGCACGAGGGTGAAAGTGCAATTTACGCGATTATTTACGCAAATTCCCTGATATGCTGTCGGCGGCGGCGTGACCGAGTTCTTTGATAGCCTCGGAGTTTTTCGGCGAACTCATACCCGTTGCCATAGCCGCGCCCCCGATAATGCGCTTACTCTTTTGCGCGACAACCGCCTCATAATCGACGATATACTTATCGGTGAGTTCTTTGAGGTCGTAGAACCCATTTTGCTGACGTTGTTCTTCGATACTCGCTTCCTCTTTTAGGAGTGGGTCCTCATAGCCGATTTCACTTGCCAAAGATGCCATAACCGTATCTTTCAATTCATCGCTAAAAGCACTTCCGAATCGGTTAAACGGGCTTTTCACGGCACTCGGCTCTGCCAACTCGCCGAGCGATTTGAAGAGTTTCTTTTTTGGCTTGACATCTATTTTTTTGGGAGGACCGTAAGTTTTCAAAAACAGTCGATAAACCTGTGCGTTTTCGGGGATTTCGCATAATCTGTCGACAATATAGCGGTGGAGAGCCTTTTGCTCTTTGTTTTTGAGAATATCTTCCGCGAACCGAATCATACGGTTGAAGTCCTTGTATTGGAGGTAATCAAACGCGGTCGCTACGCTGTTAAAGTGGTTTTCGGATATAATAAGGCGGTCGTTTTTGTCTTTGATTGCACCTGTTGCGAGGGTCTGCAAATCTTCCTCATTTAGGCTACCGATTGACGAAGCGGACTCAATCATAGCGAC
>JAISLG010000023.1 GCA_031260615.1 Oscillospiraceae bacterium
CTTCGGTGCCGCGACGGTGTGGTTCGCGGTCGGTGAGGTTGTGTCGTATACGGGCGGTGACGGACTCTCCGTGTTCCTCATATTCCTCGCTTGCTACCTGTGTGTCGGCGGCGAAGTCATTATTCACGCCGTCAAAAATATCCTCAAAGGGCAAGTGTTCGATGAAAACTTTTTAATGTGTGTGGCAAGTATCGGCGCGTTCGCTATCGGGGAATACCCCGAGGGCGCGGCGGTTATGCTACTGTATCAAATCGGTGAGGCTTTCCAAGAATACGCGGTGGAACGGAGTGAACGCTCCATTACAAGCCTTATGAACTTCCGCCCCGAATACGCAAACCTCGTAACCGATAACGGCATAGTCCAAACCGCTCCCGAGTCAGTCAAAATCGGCGATGTAATATCCGTTAAGACAGGCGAGCGTATCCCGCTCGATGGCGTAGTGTCGGACGGCACAGCACTCCTCGATACATCCGCTATGACAGGGGAAAGCATTCCCGTTGAGGTGCGGACAGGTGATGAGATAATGTCGGGTTGCGTGAATACCAACGGGCTTTTGACAATTACCGTTGCCAAAACATTCGGGGAATCCGCTGTTTCACGGATACTCGCCCTCGTTGAGGACGCGTCCGAGCATAAGTCGCGTACCGAAAATTTTATAACCAAATTCGCGCGGTATTATACCCCTGCCGTGTGTTTCGGTGCGCTTGCATTGGCTATTATCCCGTCACTGATTGTCGGGGATTGGGCAGAATGGATTCACCGCGCACTTGTATTCCTTGTTGTGTCCTGCCCTTGCGCCCTCGTAATCTCTGTCCCTCTCAGTTATTTTGCCGGGCTTGGTCGGGCGGCGAAACGGGGAATACTCGTGAAAGGCGGTAACTACCTTGACGCGCTGTGCAAGACGGATACCGTAGTGTTCGATAAAACAGGAACGCTGACAATGGGTAAGCCTGTATTCATATCGGACGGCATTGCACCCGAAACGCTGAAATACGCGGCAAGTTTGGAATGGTATTCGACCCATCCTGTTGCGAAGGCAGTCGCGGCGAGTTACACAGGCGAATACTTTGATGTTACCGACTACACGGAAACGGCTGGCAACGGTGCAACAGGTATTGTAAATGGGAAGCGCGTTGATGTAAACAAATCGGGGATATTCATAGACAAGGAGAAGAAATCGGACGTAGTGGTTACGGACAAAGTTAAACCCGACTCGGCGAATGCAATTGCGCGGCTCAAAGCCTTGAATGTGAAACGCACGGTAATGTTATCGGGGGACAAAAAAAGCACTGCCGAGGCAGTGGGTCGAGAAGTGGGTTTGGATATAGTACGCGCGGAGTTGTTACCGAGCGGCAAGGTGGCGGCGTTGGAGGATTTAATGGCAACAAAGCCGACAACAGGCAGTGTAATATACGCGGGTGACGGGATAAACGATGCGCCTGTATTGATACGGGCGGACGTTGGCTTGGCAATGGGCGGCGTCGGCTCGGACATCGCAATCGAAGCGGCGGATATTGTACTGATGACGGATGAACCCTCGAAAATTGCGGATACTATCGTGATTGCACGGGAAACACGGAGTATTGTTATTCAGAATATTGTATTCGCGCTCGGTGTCAAGGTGATTGTGCTTGCATTGTCCGCGTTTGGATTGGTTGCTATGTGGGCGGCGGTTTTCGCTGATGTAGGGGTTGCGTTGCTCGCGACGTTGAATGCGATTAGGAAACGATAAGGTGCAAGGTATAATCCCCCTCATTGAGGGGGATTATACCTTGCCCACATATACTACTTATCGGCGGTGCGAAGCACCGTGCCGCCGATAAGTCGCTTTACCGCAAAAACGCCTTGCGTTTTTAGCAGTATTGCGGTATAATCCGAGCAATGTAAAGTAACGAGGTGCATTATGAACGCTGAACAAGTAATAGATTTTTCGCAAAGAACACTGGTATCGACACACAATATATCGAACTTGGTACGCACTATTTTCGGCGAAAAAGTCTGTGTCAAATTTGACGGAACAGGGATAAACTTGACTGCCGAAAACGTATCAACCATTCCCAAAGAGAGGATACAACTCGCGGAGGAAAAACTCGCGGAGGAGATTGCAGAGGACGAAGAGGACGCGGAGTTAATTGCGCTTGCCGAGGAGCGGCTTGGGAAATACGGCAGTGACGAGGAGATGTTAAAGCATACAATATCGTACGAAGAATTATTACTCCACCTCGGGATTACGCAAGAAGATGTTGACAACGCGGAGGATTTAGAAATTGGCTGATTGGAAACCGAATTTTCTTGCTGAGGCAGAAGATGACCTTAATTCTTTGAATGGGACTGCCCGAAAACAAGTCGTGAAAGCGATTACAAAAGTTGCTCAAAACCCATTACCGCAATCCGAGGGTGGGTACGGCAAACCGCTCGGCAACAAAAACGGGAATAACCTCACGGGTTGTAACAAAATAAAACTTCTTGATTTGGGATTGCGCGTTGTTTACAAACTTGTCCGCGCCGAAAACAAGATGACGGTAATTGTCATATCCGCTCGCGCCGATAACAAAGTTTACGAGGAAGCCGAAAAACGCATAAAGAAATACGGGTTGTGAAATCGCTCGATAAAAAATAACACCGACTGGTATATCGGTGTTATTTTTTCGTTTAATGCCCTACTACCCCTCAACTCCACCCTTGCATATTTACCCTCCAACCCGTATAATATTAAAGACTGTATTCCAATAAATATACGGGTAATCAATGAAAAGAACCGCAACCATAATCTTACTGTGTGCCGCGCTGATACTAACCGCGTGCGACAAATCGGCCAATAACGGGAACAACGGCACACCTGACGGCGACATAACAATACCCCTCAACTCCGAATTCACCGATTACGCACCAACGGGTACAAACATTACCGCGCAAACCGCCCCGAACGATTCTCCGACAGGCTCGGATAATACCACACGGACGGTGCAAACCGCCGATATATCGGAAACCCCCGACGACGGTTACACGCCCCCCGTATCGCGCACCCAAGTGCATATCGACAGCAATATATGTGAGGACTATCGGGATTTAGGCGGCGGCGCGTTTGAAATACATTTGCCGCTCACCGCCGAGCAATTCGGCGCGTTTGATAACACAGACCCTTACGACACCGCAAAGCAATTCTGGAACAGCGCCAAATCCGCACTCGACATAAACGCGGTAATAACCCAATCCGATTCGGACGTATACACTCGCGCATTCGACCTGTTCGCCGCGCGGCGCAAATATGAGGAACTGTTCGCGGCACTCGGCAATATCACCGTAAAAACGGGCAGTGTAACATACACCACGGACGGGAACTACGACATCGAATACGAAGGGGATTACTCTGACGGGCAAACGCCGCTCGCTGTGAAAACGGGGGGCGTTACCGCTGTATACTGGAATACCATAAACTTCCCGTACCCGTCCGCAAAAGACTTCAAATCCGCAATAAAAGACACCTTCGTAAACGGTACTGCAACAGGCACGCGCGTAAAAATAAACGGGGTATGGTTCGACCGTTTCATAGACTACAATGGCACAGTCTATATCTGTGACGCGAACGACATTGCCGCCGCCGCAGACGAAACAAAGACGACAGCAATCCCAAAAACGCTGTTAATAACAGACGTATCTGAAACAGAAGTAACAGGCTATTATATATATTTGTCGAACAACAAATCGGACGCGGACAACCCGGGTGCAGACTCGGCACACGACGAGAACTGCTGGGTATTCGAGCCGTTCAAATTGGAGCCAAACGCGGACGACAACTGGACACTGTTAGAATAACAGGCAGACTGGCAATAATCTAAACAAAAAATATTACCATATCTGTGTCGTGTAGGGCGCAATGTCCACATTGCGCCGTGTGCCACAAATGCGTTAATAAATCGGAAGATGTTTCACAGGGCGTTTAACAGCGTGATGTGTGGGCGCAATGTGGACCGTGTGCCATAAATGCGTTAATAAATCGGAAGATGTTTGTGGGGTGTTAATAACAGCGTGATGTGTGGGGGGTGCAATGTCCACATTGCGCCGTGTGCCACAAATGCGTTAATAAATCGGAAGATGTTTCACGAGGCATTTAACAGCGTGATGTGTGGGTGGCGCAATGTCCATATTGCGCCGTGTGACATAAATGCGTTAATAAATCGGAAGATGTTTCACAGGGCGTTTATAACAGCGTGATGTGTGGGCGGCGCAATGTGGACATTGCGCCCTACACGACACATTGTAATCGTTGCCTTTCGTTATCTTGTATTCTTGGTTGCCTTGCTTTTATTATATTATTATATTATTTTTTTTGGAGGTACTATGTACTATATATTTCTTGCTGACGGGTTCGAGGACACCGAGGCAATTGCACCGCTCGACATACTCCGTCGGGCGAATATCCCTGTCCAAACAGTTGGCGTATCGGGCGAGTATGTTACAAGCGCGAGGGGCGTAACTGTCAAAGCCGATGTAGTGATTGGCAGTATTGCGAGTGCTGACGTTGACGGGGTAATACTCCCCGGGGGCGGCGGATATAAGGTATTGCGCGCGGACAAGGGAGTACAATCCGCGATTGACAATGCCGCGAGGGACGGCAAACTCGTAGCCGCAATATGCGCCGCGCCCACGATACTTGCCGAACGCGGATTACTAAACGGCAAACGCGCAACTTGCTTTAACGCCCCCGATTTACGCGCAATACTCGAAAAGGGCGGCGCAATCCCCGAATACGGCACAGATGCGGTAACGGACGGGAATATTATCACATCACGCGCCGCAGGGACAGCCGTGCAGTTCGGTGTTGCGCTTGTAGCGTATATCAAAGGCAAGGCGATTGCAGACGACACCTACAACAAATTCAACGGAGTATAAAATGCCGATTCCGCTTTTACTGATTTCTCTTTTAATAATATACTTCATATTATTACGGCAAACGCATACCATCCACGAAACACAGCGGCGCATTATTAAACTGAAACAACACCAAAAACAAGGAGCAACCGAAATGAACGAAACAATCAAACAATTCACGAACAAGGACGTTATAATCCACACGCTAAACACCGCAATAGTAGGCACAGTAAAATCAGTGGAGGACAAGTGGGTAGTGCTCGAAAACGACCGTGGCGAACGCGACATAATCAGCATTGATTATATCAGCCGTATACGCGACTACCCGCGCAACAAGAGTGGCAAGAAAAAAGCCGTAGTCACATAATAACAAGTAAGGGCAATCGCTACCGAAGGGAAGGAACGATTATTGAGCGTTTTTTAGTGGTGTTGCGGTATAGGGACGAGCAGAATAGTCTGTCCCAGATTCTGCCACCCTAAACCTATGATTTATCCGATATGTATC
>JAISLG010000105.1 GCA_031260615.1 Oscillospiraceae bacterium
AATCCCTGTCGGCTTGCGTGAACATATCGCTGTTATATAACCGTTCCTTCACCTGTGTAACGGCATCGCCCTTTATCTCCTCCGTGTCCGCAATAATATTAAACACGGACGGTATACCCTCGATTGCCCCTCCATTGTCCTCGACAAGCCCCTTACAAAATGTGTGTATCGTGGACACGCGCATACGCGCCGCGACTAAATCCGCGTTCGGCAACTTTGCCGTTACAAGCGCGTCCGCTATGCGCGTTTGTAACTCTTTTGCCGCCTTGTCCGTGAATGTCACGACAATTAAATCCTCGGGGGCGCACTTGTTTTCAGTAAGCAACCGCGCGGTGTGTAACGCGATTACACTTGTCTTGCCGCTCCCCGCCGCCGCCGATAATAATAATGCCCCGTCCCGTTCGGGGTCGTGGTTAATCGCAACGGTTTGCTCAGGTGTCGGTGTATGTGCCATAAGATTTTAATCCCCCTCTGTTTCCGTGTATTCCTCTTGCGACGACAACTTGCGTCCGCATAACACGCGGTAGTCGCAATACGCGCAGTTTTTCCCGTCCGCGTGGATATTGTAATTATATACGTCCGTTAGCCGACTGTTTAACCGCGCCGATATTTCCTCGTCCGACATTGCGGCTGTTTTGAGGGAGAAGTACCCCGTCGTCGGAAATTTGCCCGTCATAGTCAACTTGGTTGGGTTCTCCGCTTTGAGTTTGCCGAGTATTTTCGCGATTTCACCGTCCGATACATATCCGCTCAGTTTGCTTTCCTTAAACGAGTAGTATTCAAATGTTTCGCGGTCGATGTCGCGTATTACTCCACCGCTCGGGTATTCGAGATGCCGCGTTGGCCGCTTGTATCCGTATGCGATACACCCCGCTATCGGCATACCCGTAAATTGCCCTAACCCCGATTTGTATAACAATAGTTGGAGCGCGGTGTCGGACGGGTTTGCAAAATTGAGGGATTCATTCTTGCCCTTGTAGTCGAGGATAATATATCTCGGTTCGTTGCTTTGCGTGAATACTTCGATTGCGGCATCGACACGCCCGTGGGATACTATATCCCCGAACTGAAACGGGGGTAAGTTGTATTCGGGGTATCGGACATTAAATCCGCCGCGATAAAATAAGTTGTCGCGGAGTTCCTTCACAACCGCGTAGTCTTTCGCGTACCGACCGAATATATACGCCGTCCGCTCGTCCGCGTATGGGATATTGTCCGATACATACCGCGCGTAGTCGCTCGGTGAATATGCTTTGTTACCTATGTCAGCAGACGAAAATAACGCGTGGAAAAAGTTGCCGCGTATTATATTTTCGTTCTCGTCAAATGTGTTAAGCCGCACTACCCTTTCGAGGAAGTAAGCGTATTCACAGTTGTCAAGTTTTTTAAGCGCGGACGGGGAATGTTCCGGTGTCGGCGTGAGTATGGGTAATTTCGTTACCGTGTTCGCGAGCGGCGGCTCGTATGTTATCAGCCCCTTTGTCGTGTATGTGTATGTTTTGCGATTGTCGGTGTTGTCGCCGAATATGCGTGGGGGTTTGGTTTTATCGCCGTTTATTGCTTTGCGCGGAGAACAGATGTATACCCTGTCCGTTGCCGCGTATAACGCGCGTGTCGCCGCGTAGTCCGCGCGGAGTAGTACACTGTCGCGTGTTTCGTAGAGGTCAGGAAATACCCTCGATAACCGCTCGCGTTCGCTTTTGGGAAGTAACCCCGTGTAGTCGGGGAAATTGTCTTTTACCGCTCCCGTAATAAACATTACCTTGATGTCGGGGAAACGGGAACGGGTTAAATCCCCGACCGTTACCCCGTCTAATTTGTCGGGGGGCATTGCGGAGGTGGTTCGGGAGATACTCGCGGCGAACAAATCCGCGTATTCGGGGAGAGTGAGTTTTACCCCGTCAAGCATTGTGTGGAGTGACTCGAAAACGGTTATAAGTCTGTTCCATAATAACCGTGCGTCAGCGTTTTCGGACGTGCTGAATCCGATACGGAATTGCCCGATATTGCCCGACGCAAGCCCGAGTAGTGACGAGTATAAATCAAATTTTTCGATAATATATCGCGATAATATCTCGGTGATTTTCGCGCCGTCCGCTTGCTTGCATTGGCGGCGGAACCCCGATAACAGACTGTCGATACGTTCTCTCAAAGGCTCGAAAAAATACAACCCCGTTTTACTCTCGGATACGAACGGTTTTTTGAGGCGATGTATTTTGATGTGAAACCGCTCGATTAACGCGGCGTATTCGTTCGACGGGCGCGCAGGTATTTTTACGCGTTTGATTGCTTTTGTATTGCCGCCGTTGCCGCCGAAACGAGCCAATTTTTTTATACTCTCCGTTGCCTTTACTCTGAGGAACGGTGAGCGCAAAAACTCCGTGTAATATTTCGGCGTCAGCCCACTCGAATACTCGCACACGGCGTACAAAAAGTCGCGGATAAATTTCACCGCGGGGCTTTCGGATAACGGGTTCGGTTTGTCCTTGTAACCCGATATTTTATACCGCGACAGGCTGTCCGATAATACGGACGCGCTCCCGAGCGGTATTATCCCAATGTCGTTTAATGTATAGTTTTGATTGGTTATTAACGCGCGTATTTCATTGCACACGAAATCGGCGCAAGCGTAGTCGTCGTCTGCCAATACGCGTATTATTTCGGGTTCGCGCGGCGTGTCAATGTATTGTAAAACGGGCGAGGATTGCGGATTTAATTTGCTGGTCAATGTGTTTTTGAGCCGTGATATTAACGGCTCGTCCCGACTCCCGAAAAACAAAAAAGTCAAATTCGCGCTACTCTTTCCGATTGCGGTTATGAGTTTAAGTTGCGCCCCCGAGAATCCGTCAAACCCCGTGAATATTACATCGCGCCCCTCGAATATTTCTGGGTGGTTGTCGGTAATGTCGGCGGCGATACTCGGTGCGCCGTCCGTGTCCGTGTATTCCTTGGTTATCGCCGCGTAACGGGAATATACCTCCGCTTTGTCGGATATTTTCACGGGGAGTACGGTAAGGTGTTCGCGTAATTCATCGGGGGTTACGCCGCCCATACGCATTTCGCGGATAAAGGTTTCGTACGCGGATATGTTACCGTGTTTGTGTGTGTCTTGTAACGCGCGGTGTAACGACACTGTGCGTATTACCGCATCGGACGGCAACTGCGCGGGTGCGTACTTCGCGCGGATACTCTCGGATAGTTTGGTGAAAGACGACATTTCAATAAACGCCGCCTTGCCGCCGAGTGTGCGGTATAACGACAACTCCGTTTCAAACGCGCCCTGTTCGGGGGTGATTATTATGGGCGTGAGTGTATTATTCGAGTTATCAAGTGCCGTTTCGGCAGTTTTCGCGGATTCGGCAAATAGGGATTGCACGTCAAGGGAGGTAATGTATTTTAGCATAGGTTTATGTTTTTCAATTCAAATTTATAGTATATTATACCACCGTTTTGCATATCTTCAAAGACGGAATATTATTCAGAGGTGGTCTATGTTTGATATGCTCGGCGATATGCTGAAACACTTATTTCTGTTCGCGCTTCACCCTAAGTCGCGGAAAGACCTTGCTGACCCTATGGATAAAGAGGAGGAAAAACGCCTGATTGTTATGGCGCAACACGGCAATGCCGCCGCCCGAAATACGGTTGCGGAACATAACCAGAAACTTATACTCTCAATCGCGGAACGGTACTATTCGCGCGTATCCTATATGGATACCGAGGATTTGTTTCAAGTGGGTATGATGTACCTCGACCGCGCAATTATGCAGTATGACGCTTCGCGCGGTACTGCGTTTTCGACCGTTGCCGGGTTGTACGCGACACGGGGTATTTATATGGAATTACGCGGTATTAAGTCCGAACCGCTTACGACACCGATAGATTCCCCGATTAACGAGGACGCGGATGGGAAAGATTTGTTTTTGTCGGATATATTATCAGACACGACGGATACAGAACAGTTGGCATACATCGCTATGCTGAAAATAGACGTGCATAACGCGATTGCAAAGTTCCCCGTATACCAGCGTGAATTGATTGAATTACGCTACGGGTTCAGCGGCAAGGCATATACATTGGAGGAATTGGCGGCACACTTTGGAAAGAAACGAGGAAAGATTACGTCCGACCTAAACTCGGTTGAGGCAAAGCTCGAAAACGCGTTGATGCAATACGCGAGCGAATACAGTCTGACACAGAAAAGGGCAGAGGCAACAAAGGATACAAAGGCGTAACAAAGGATACAAAGGCGTAACCAAGGATATACAGACATTCCCTATAATATATTTTCCCCTCACAGCAGATAATAATTGCAAACCGTAAACCGTAAACCGTAAACCGTAAAAAGGGGAAACCTTATGAACGAGAAAACATTGAACGCAAACAAATTATTCGCAAACAAGTCAATCGAATGTTCTGTTGAAAACTGCGCATATCACTGTACGGGCGACAAATACTGCGCCCTCGACAAGATTACAGTCGCTCCGAACACACCTAATCCTAAGGAAGTTGCTCAGACAGACTGCTACAACTTCCGCGCTGTGAACTAAACCGATTGCAGATATACAAAAACCCTCTGACATTATGTCGGAGGGTTCGTTGTTTTGTTTTGTGTATAATATTCCGTCACCTCCTGAGTATTCGCCGACCCATATTCATCACCTCGCGTCCGCAAATTAACCCCGATACCAAAAACAATGCAATGAGCAACGGGTAGTACATACCCGACCCGTGGAAGAATATAATCACACAGCCCATAAGGAGCGCGCACCCGCATTGCACTCCGAATCGCGCCGACTTGACATCTATTGTGACGTACTTCTTCGTATCCTTAAACCGTACCGCGAATATCAACGCGTAACTCACACAGGTTGCGAACGCCGCCCCCTGTAAGCCGAATATCGGTATCAACGCAAAGTTAAGCAGTAAATTCATTGCCGCGCCGCTCGCCGCCGTTATCATTGAACTGACCGACTTCTCCTCCGCCGCGTATACCGTGCCGAGGAATTGCCCGAAACAGGTGAATACCGAGCCGAGTATCAAAAACGGTGTTACCCGATACGCGTATTCAAACCCCGGAGCAGTCATCTTCAATAACAACGGGCGTATGATTAACAATAATCCGCACGAGGCGAAAAATATAAAGGACGTGTATGCGTTGAAAACCTCGGTGAAAAATTTATTGCGTTTCGGGGAGGGTTCGGTATTCTCGCCGCCGATAGCCGATATGTTAAACGCCTGTGTGAATATCCCAGCAGCAAGCGCAATTAACGCGGGGAATTTGTACGCGGCTTGATACACGCCGTTATCGGCGGCGGACATCTTCGCCGTGATAATAAGCCCGTCCGATAAGTTGATAATCCATATCATTACCGCAGTCGGTACATAAGGCAAGGAAAACTTCAACATCTTCCCGAAAAACCACCGACCGGCTTTGAAATCGATGCTCCTATATACCTTCGCCGAGAATGTAAGAAATAATATCGAACACAAGTCGCCGAGGACAACCGACATTATATATCCCTTGACGGATAACCCGAGTATCCCTAAGAATAGTATGTTAAACGCGATATTCGCGGCGGTGGTTACAATGCCGTCAACCGCATATAATCTGACGTGTCCGCTCGACCGCACAAATAACGCTACACAACTCTTGATACTCCCCACGAGGACATAAAAGACAATAAGTAACCGATACTGTGCGATATTCTCCCCGAACAAGCCTATGAAAAACGATAATACGAAAAACACGGCGTTACCCGACAGGCAGACGATAAGCGCGTTTGTGAATACGCCTTTTTTGTCATACGTCCCCGTTTTGTCGAGCGCGTATCGGTTTATCCCGTCGCCAATCGATAATGTAACCCCGACTATGAGTAACGCGCATATATTTACAATGTTGCTTACTTCGCCGAACCCGTCCTTGCCGAGCCACAACGTGTAGAAGTATATCATAAAATATACGAGCAACTTCGAGGCGAATTGCCCTATGGCAAGGGATACGGTATTCTTTGCGAGGTTCTTGTATTCGTTTGGTTTAGGTTTATTATGCAGCGGCGGCGTGTTACCGCGAGGATTTGTATGGTTTGGCGAGTGCGTTCGTGCGGAGGTTGTGCGGTCGGGAGTTTCCCGATAGTGTTCGGGGTTTTTGGGGGTTGCCTTGTCGGGGCGGTGTGCGAAACCCGCCCGTTCCGTGTGATTGAATATCGGGACGGGTTCGGTTGTTTCGATAAGTTCGGTGTGGTCGACTAACCGCACATAGCCGATTGCGTTTTGCCGCACATAGCCGATTGCGTTTTGCCGTGTCGCGTCAAACCACTCAGATGTGTCGTATTGCGGGGCGGGTATGTCGTATACGGATAGGTCGAATGGCGGCGGTTGGTTGCGGCGTATGCCTACCGAATTGCCGTCGCCGCTGTGTTTTTTTTTTTACTGACGTTGACAAAGTTAGCCGAGCGGACTTCCTTTGCGTTCACCACGGGAATATAATAATCCCGTGTGGGATATGTATTCGTTTTGCGTGTGTCGGGATTGGTTCGCGTTATTTGTTTGTCGTTCATACTCCGACCCCTTCCTTTG
>JAISLG010000031.1 GCA_031260615.1 Oscillospiraceae bacterium
TTGTGCTGAATGCGGTTTGTCCGACTTTATTTTAAGGGGTTTTTTACTATGGCTATAAATATAATTCTGTCGGGAGCTTGCGGTAAAATGGGCGCGGCTATGGCGCGTATCGCCGCTGAAAAAAATGGTAATGTCGTGTTCGGCGCGGACTCGTTCCCTAAACCATTGCCCTTTCCCGTATATAAAAAACTCGCCGATGCCCCAAATACCGCGAATGCCGATGTCTTAATCGACTTCTCGCACCCCTCCGCATTACCCGAACTCCTCGACTACGCAAAGTCAAGGGGATTGCCTGTCGTTGTCGCCACCACCGGGTACTCGGAAATGGAAATCGCCGAGATTAAAAAAGCATCGGAGATTGTTCCCGTTTTCTTCACCTTTAATATGTCGCTCGGTATAAACCTCCTCGCGGATTTGGCAAGAAAAGCCGCTGAGGTTCTCGGTGCGGACTTCGATATCGAAATAATCGAAAAACACCATAACCTTAAACAGGACGCTCCGTCAGGTACTGCCCTTATGCTCGCCGATGCCATTGAACCCGCACTTAACTATGCTCCGCGCTTTATCTATGACCGCCACAATATGCGGCGCGCTCGGAAAAAAGAGGAAATTGGAATCCACTCCGTTCGCGGCGGTAATATCGTCGGGGAACACGAGATTATCTTCGCGGGGACGGACGAGGTAATTACCCTCTCCCACTCCGCAGGGTCAAAAGAAGTGTTCGCCGTCGGTGCGTTCCGTGCCGCCCAGTATATTGCGGCGAAAAAAGGCGGCAATGGACTCTACACTATGAAAGATTTGATTTAGGAGCGTTCCATTGTTTTCCCCTTACCCCCACACCTTAACTGATTAAACTATTTTTTGATAAAACAGTATGCGTAAAATTGGAATACTCACCAGCGGCGGCGATTGCCCCGGGCTTAATGCCGCCATATCGGGTCTGTCCAAAGCCTTGTTCGATATTTTCGGAGAGAATAATATCGACATTCTTGGGCTTAAAAATGGGTTCCTCGGCTTTTCGCAAGGGGAATATATTCGTATAGATGGGTCGAAGTTGCCGGGATTGTCGCTCGTGGGCGGTACAATCCTCGGTACCCGCCGTACCCCGTATAAGTATATCACCGATAAAGACGAATACGGCTCGGATAAAGTTACGCGTATGAAAAAATTCTACAACGATGAGGGGCTTGATGCCGTGATTACGCTCGGAGGTAACGGTACGCACAAGACCGCCGCGCTCCTCTCCCGTATGGGTTTGAATATTATCGCGCTCCCAAAAACAATCGATAACGATATTTACGGTACTGACTTTTCGTTCGGGTTTATGACCGCCGTTGACCTCGCCGCCGAATTTACAGAACGGGTTTCTACCCACGCGGCATCGCACGGACGTGTTATGATTGTCGAACTTATGGGTAATAAGGCAGGCTGGATTACACTCTATTCGGGGCTTGCCGCTGAGGCGGATATTATATTGCTACCCGAATTCCCGTACTCCGAACGCTCCGTTACCGCCGCTGTTAAACGCATATTCGCCTCGGGAAAAAAATTCGTTATTATGTGCGTGGCTGAGGGTGCATACCCCGCTAATGAAAAAAACTTGTCCCGTAAAGACCGTGCCAATATCCTTAAACAACTCCGCGTTACCTCGCAGAGTGAACGGCTCGCCACTGTAATTGAACGGGAAACAGGTGCGGAAACGCGCATCGCTTCCCCTGGGCACTACCTCCGCGGAGGTACGCCAAATGCCTTCGACCGTATCTACTCGGCACAACTCGGGGTTAAGGCGGCTACACTGTATAAGAACGGTACTTTCGGCGTTACCTGTGCGCAAGTTGACGGGAAGATTACCTATAACAAACTCTCGGACGTTGCACACAAAACTAAGTTCGTGGACGGGAAAACAGAATCGTATAAAACCGCTAAAAATATCGGCGTGGCGTTCTGCGATGATTAAATAAAGAGGTGCTACCCCAAAATGCGAATGAGGCGCAAAAATAACCTTAACGAACGTATAGATGCTTCGTCCTCCAATTTGCTTGGACGGCTTTTCTCACCAACACTCACTGATATTATTCAACGTGACGGGGGCGACAAAACCCTTATATCCGCGCGGCTCAATTTGCAAAGCGTTTTCGAGAACAACTGCCCGCTCGAACTCGAAATAGGTTGCGGTAAGGGTGGCTTTATCACCGAAACCGCCGCGCGTAACCCGTCCGTTAATTACCTCGGTGTCGAAAAATCCGCGAACGTGGCAGTGGCATTGCTTGAACGGTTGGATACCCAAAATATTTCCAATGTGCGGTTGATTATCGGGGAGGCGGAATACCTCCTCACAGCACTTCCACCACTATCTGTGCGCGTGATATACCTCAATTTCAGTTGCCCTTACCCTAAGGGGAGTTACGCTAAACGACGGCTTACGCACCCAAACTTTTTGCGGATTTATCGGCAGATACTCGCTCCTGATGGGGTGATTAAACAAAAGACGGATAACCAAAAATTGTTTGAGTTTTCTAAAAACAGTTTCAACGAAAACGGCTTTGTTATCACAAATGTGACGGATAACTTGCACGACTCGGACTCAAACATCGACGGTGGGGTTATGACAGAATACGAACGGCGATTCTCGAATATGGGGTTGCCCATTCATTACTTGGAGGCGCGTATTGCAAAGTCACTGTACGGGTAATATAAAGATACTCGCGCCCGCGGGGGATTTGTTGTCGCTTAGAACAGCAGTGGATTGCCGCGCGGACGAGATTTACTTTGGACTCAAAAATTTTTCGGCGCGGCGTAACGCTAATAACTTCACGGAGCCCGACCTCGCGGATGGGGCAAAATATGCACACGAACACGGGGTAAAATTATACGCGGCGTTTAATACTCTCGTGTTCGATAACGAGTTCTCCGAATTGCGCGACTCCGCTGACATCGCCGCAAAATACGCGGACGGTTTTATCGTTCAGGATATGGGAGCGGCAAGTGTACTCCGCGAATATGGATTGCCGCTACACGCTTCGACACAGGCGACCATTACGTCCTCGTTCGGGGTAAAATATGCGGCGGATAACGGGTTCTCCCGCGCCGTACTCGCTCGCGAATTAAATAAAACACAACTCGCCGAAATATGCTCCGCCGCGCGTGAACTCAGTATCGAAACAGAAGTGTTCGTCCTCGGCGCACAATGCGCGGGATTGTCGGGGCAATGTCGGTTTTCCGCGTTCTTCGGCGGAGATAAGATACGCTCCGCAAACCGTGGATTGTGCGCGCAACCTTGCCGCCTCGCTTTCAAAGGGGACGATAACAAATACGCACTGTCCGCCCCCGATTTGTATTTGCTCGAACACCTCGCCGAATTGCAATCTATGGGCGTCACCGCCGCGAAAATAGAGGGGCGTATGAAATCCGCCGACTACGTTCGAGCAGCAGTTATCGCGTGTGTGAACGCTCGCGATAATACGCTCGGTTCGGGCGACATCGCCGCGCTGAATAAGGCGTTTACAAGAACTCACGGGAAAGGGTTCAGACAAAGTTTGTAAATACCAATATACCTTTTTGAAAATACTTGACAGTGCAAGCGCGGACAGACTATTATTTGATTAGGAGTAAAAAAAAATGATTAAAATGTTAAACGCGTTTTCCGAGGACCCGGATAACATCGAGGACGCCGTTGACGACCTCCTTGCTCAACTCGATATTAAACATAATCTGCTCAAAAATTCGGTGGCTATCGTGTATTGTCACATCGGGTTTACCGATGCCGAAGGTGTCTATGAACTGCTTAATAGTAAATTGCCGTTCGATACCGTGGGTATGACCGCCGTCGCTATGGGGGGCGGCGATAACTTCGGGCAGATTGCTATCAGTGTGTCCGTACTCACCAGCGATGACGCGGAGTTCTTTACCACTGTGTCGCCGAGTTTGGAAAAATACTCCGCCGCTGAGGTCACTAAGATTGCAGTGGATAATATCACCGCGGCTGTCGGGAATAAGCCCGTCGCAATGTACTACCCGTTTGTGCCGTTCGATGAGGTCAAAATAGGTGTGTCGCCCGAAGAATACATCAATGCACTCAATAACCTCGTTACCGCGCCTGTGTTCGGTGGCGTTGCCTCGTCCGATGAGGCGGATTTCTTTAACTCGTTTACACTCCATAATGGCAAACGATACATCGACTCCCTCGTATTATTCGCCGCCGTCGGTGACTTCACACCCGAATTTTATACCCTTAGTCTTACCTATGAAAATATCGGGAAGACTAAAGCTAATATCACTAAGTCCAAAGGTGCCGCTATCTTCGAGGTGAATGATAAGCCCGTACTCGAATACTTCACCGAGATTGGGTTGTATGACAGTACCGACCCACTATCACTCCTTATGACTCCCCTCGTGTTCTATATGGGAGACGGTACTTCTGTCGTGCGTTCCGTCCTTACCATTGCCGAGGACGGCGCGCTTATACTCGCGTCAAGTGTTCCCGAAAACGGGGAGTTCTGCGTTGGACTAATCCACCACCAAGGTGTCATAGATTCGGCACAGGAACTACTCACAAAGTCGCTTAAAAGTATCGGGGATAGAGCCGCATTGTTCGTTTCTTGCGCGGGGCGGCTATGGGTTCTCGGTACGGACTTCGGCGCGGAACGGGAGGTTATCAATGCCAACCTCAAAAATAATAAGTACAACATCGCTTACGCGGGCGGTGAGGTCTACCCCGAAAAAAGTATCGGGTTAAGCCGTGTTCAAAATGAAACGCTTATCGT